>JAPKYG010000129.1 GCA_026394435.1 Methanobacteriota archaeon
AGCTGTTGGAGAACAATACGAGCTATAGTCACAAACTCCACCTATTTTTCAACCATCGAGAATATGCAGATGAAGATTGATCAATTCTTGGGGGGACAAAAATTCAACTTCAATGTGTCCAACTATTTATGTCTTTAACTACTATTTCATTAACTATTAATACATAATCTTCATACAGACTTTGTGACAAAAATATTTTATTTTTGTACATTAATGGAGACATTAAAAGGTGAGGGAATTGCTAGGAAAAGATACTGTGAAATCGTGGGATAAGGAATCAGTTATAACAATGGTCCGGGATACTAAAGTTCTTTTTGTTCGATTACAATTTATTGACATTCTTGGGGTGCCGAAAAATATCGTTATCCCTGTGTGTGGACTGGAGTCCGCATTAGATGAGGGCGTACCCTTTGATGCATCATCAATCGCTGGATATGCAACCATTGAGGAATCCGATAAACTCGCAAAACCTGATCCTGCTAGTTTTGTGATTCTTCCAGAGAGCGTTGAGCAACGGAAAACTGCGAAACTCAACTGTGATATTTTCGAGCCAAATGGGAAACGCTTCGAAGGTGATGTCAAATACATTTTAGAAAAAATGGTGGAAAAGACAGCAAAACTCGGTTACATCTACAACACCGGTCCTGAATGTGAATTCTTTTTGTTTAAGAAAAATGGTGAGGATTCAACGGTCACTCCGAATGATACCGCAGGATACTTTGATTTGTCACATCGTGATCTAGCTGAGGGTGTACGTGCCGACATTTCCCTTGCGTTAGAAGAGGTTGGAATCCAGCCATATACTGCACATCATGAATGTGCTGATGGGCAGCAAGAAATAAACTTCCATTATGCTGATGCGATCACCACCGCGGATCGTGTGATTACCTTAAAGTACATTACAAAGGTTATCGCAACGAAACATAACTTGCATGCGTCGTTTATGCCCAAACCCCTCTATGGGCAATGTGGTTCTGGGATGCATACGCACCAGTCACTCTTTACCATAGATGGTACTAATGCGTTCCATGATCCGAATGATAAAAACGAGTTAAGTCCAGTCGCATATCATTTCATCGCAGGTTTGCTGAAATACATTAAAGAACTGTCTGGTGTCCTGAACCCGACCGTGAACTCCTACAAACGACTCGTCCCCGGGTACGAGGCGCCAACCTATATTTCATGGGCAAACCAGAACCGTAGCGCACTGATCCGCATCCCTTCGAAACGAGGAAAAGGCACACGTTGCGAACTTCGAAATCCTGATGTCTCCTGTAATCCGTATCTCGCGTTTTCGGTGATGCTTGCGGCAGGGTTGAAGGGAATTGAAGATAAACTGGAGGCACCTGCACCGGTTGAAAAAAATATTTATGCTCTTTCAGAAGAAGAACGTCAAAAGTACGGTATTGAACAACTCCCAGAAAGCCTCGGGCATGCCTTAGCAGTAATGAGTAAAAGCCAGTTGGTTAGAGAAACGCTCGGTGACCATATATTCGAAAATCTCCTGCATGTAAAACGAAAGGAATGGGACGCATATCGACTGCAGGTGACGGAATGGGAGCTGAAGAATTACCTTCCCGTCCTGTGAATTAAAGGTTACCTCACTACCTTATTATTTTTTTTCCTTTTCTTTGTTAAAGAAACGTTATTAATTGGAGAATGTATTCGGGAGTATCGAGGTTCCAGATATGACATTTGAAATGCAAGTTGTCAGCAATACGCCACTGACTGGGGAAGAGGATTTTGATACCGCTGCAAAGATGTTCTTTGAGCAAATCGGATATCTTTCGAAAGGTTCAGATCCAACGATTCCCTACAAAATATTTGCAGATTTTTTCCTCAAACATCCGATGAAGGCATGGTTTGTTGATGACATCGCAGCGACATTGAAAACCTCGCGACCAACCGTGTACAGACATTTAAACAAACTGAAAGGATTTGATATCCTGGAAGAAGTATCGGTTTTTGATGAGATAACCAAACAACAGAAAAAAGCGTATCGACTAAGATATGGGAGTTTTCAGAAAGCATGGAATTTTGTGGAAGCGCACATTAAAGTAGCAGTTGAGAATTACGGCAAGACCGTCGAGCATCTCCAAAAACTTATCGAAACAAAAAGGAAGTGAAGCAATGGATAAAAAAGAGGACTGGAAACTTACAGAAGGGTCACGATACAAGATCATCTCAATTGGGGGGCGAGATAGTTCCCTGGAAACCGAGGGGGTATTCAAAGGATACGCTACGATAGGTATTGAAGAAGCTGGTTTGCTCATTGAAATGAATGAACCCCATGGAGAACATCAAGGTAAACTGCGCATTGTCCCTTTGCATGCCATTCTTGCTGTTGATATTCTCGATGTAAAAGAACATGAAACGATAAACGAAGATAAAGAACCGAGCAGTCATTATTACGGGTAAAACAATTCCTTTCGCATCAGTTATGCTGCAATAAAACAAAATGTTTATAAAAGAGGAATAACTTTTAATCTTCGATACCTCAAACAGTAGATGACCAAATCTTTTCAAACCCATAAGCTAGTGGAGTCAAAACGCATGGTTTTGAACGTCTTCGCCAGTAAATGATCCGGTACCAAAAGTGTCATATGATGACAATCGTGATATTCCAGGTAGAAAAGATGCATGAACTATGAACTCAGCATAGTTCTTCCAGTAAGGGAAACACG
>JAPKYG010000039.1 GCA_026394435.1 Methanobacteriota archaeon
TTTTATTTCACGTGAGTAAAACATCGAGTACGGTTTTGTTCCCTCAGAAAAAATAATCGTGGTTTTCAATAAGGGCGCATATCTTGTAAATAACCGCGTATGATATCGATAAATCGTAGGACGATGGATCGTCTGAGAACCAGTATAGAACAACGCGGTTTTTTTACTCGTAGGCTCATAATGTTCGAGCCAGGTAAGATGCGCGGGTTCCCGTAATACTCGTAACGCATCATATAGAGACGGGTTTGCTGACGCTCGCTGCTCAACCAATTCCCATAACCAGCCTCCGGTTATTGCTGCTCGAATTGTCTTCATCTCCGCGAAACTCACGTACAAATTATGCAACGCCAGCTGCAGTGTTCGTTCCTTCGCATCAAGCTCCCTTAGCTCTGAAGCGGTATATTTTGAACACACAGGACAACAGCAGGGGAGTTCAGTGAGATCATCGAATCTCTCAGTTCCCCACTGGAAAATCATGCGTCCGTCATACGCGTACTTTGCATACGCTGACGAATCAAAGAAATCACAACCCAGCGCAACTGCAAGCGGAAAGATCAGGGGATGACCTGCACCAAACAGGTGAACCGGTTTCGATGGGTCAAGACCCCGTTTCGCTGCAAGAATACAACGAACCAAGTCAGAGTATCGCTGGTTCTCCATAAGCGGGACGACGCCCCCGATCGGAAAGAAATCAGCATCGAGCGCACTGAGTTGTTGCGCGCAGTGTTCTCGCAAATCTGGGTACACCGAGCCTTGAACAGTACAGGCAAGGAGCATTTCTCCTTTCTCAGGAACACTTTTTTTTGCCCGTGCGATCGTTTCTTTAATTCCTTGTTCTGCTTCTTCCTTCGTTTGGCCTGGTGTCCCAAAAATATCCAGGATCGTGCCGATATCGCTACCGATGTCGCGTTGAAACCGCACAATCTCAAGAGGATCAAGTTTAACATCACCATAGACATAGCTTTGAAACGTCCCCGAGTCAGTCATGATCGAACCATTAAAATCGATGAGTTTGTGCACGCCCTGCTCTAACGCTTGTTTTCTTAGATTCGCAGCCTTATAGATAATATATGAGTTTGTAATAAGTATCTCAGTGCCAAATCGTTTTTTCATTTCCTTGGGGGGGATCATCATCTTATTTGGGTTAATCACTGGAAGGAGATTGGGTGTTGTTACTGCTCCATGTTTTGTCGTAAATTTACAGAGACGTCCTGCTGCGTCGCGTTCCTTGATTTCAAAGGTCATTTTTTCAACAGCCTCGTAAGAGAACCATCCTATTTAGGTTTTAGTGAAACGTATTCCTGAACGAAAAACAGGAGATGCTGACTACTTTAATACAAACACGTGTTTTTACTTTACACATGAACTGCGTTATAGTATCCTCGTTCCTTAGGCAATCTGGATTGGATCAAGAACCCTTCGCAAGGTAGCAATCGCAGATAGTGACGCCATGTAACTGGACTGAGGATTATTTGGATTAGGCATATTCTCAACCTCAGCGCGCAGTCTCCCAAATCGACCATGCGCCAGGATCTTATGACTGATTCTGGTTTCCACCGGGTCAGCAATTATCTCGACTTTTGTCTCATCAAAACCGACACCAGCTAAGGAAAGACACGCTGCGACGTTAATGTTCCGCGGGAATTGCTTCACTGCGTCTCGGGCAGTCCCCTTAAATACTATGGTGCGTTCCTCCACAGATTTCCCAAGGGATGCTGGTGGTTTGGTCGTAACCAACGTGACGCTATCTAGTTTTTCAATACTCGCAGCTAATACACCATCAATACCACAGACCGCACCAGAGGGGAGATAGATCTTTCGATGATGTTTCCGTGCGGTGTTTTCAAGTTTTTTCCGCAATGCATCATTAAATAAACTGCCGATGCTCATTATGATCAGATCCTTGCCTGCCTCAAGCACAATTGCTGCATATTGTGCGACTGCTTGCTGTGACGCTGCCTCAAAGACGACATCGACATCCTCTAAAAACTCTTCAACTGGTTTTAGCGATGCTTTTTTTAGGGATTTACAGAGTTTTTCTGCAGCTGCTTTGTTGATATCGAACAGGTAGATTTTCTCGATGTCTTTCATCGCATCTGCTGCTTTTGCGACATCTGTTCCAATGGCGCCACAACCGATAATACCAAGCTTCATAATTGGGATCTCCCAAAACCTTTAAACAGGAACTCACTATAAAAAATATCGTTATGGATGAGATCGATCGATTCCTGAAAGAAGATTTAGGTAAAGAAGGAGATATTACGTCTGATGCGTTATTTACAAAACAAACTGCACGTGCCATCATTATCTCAAAGGAAGATTGCGTTGTTGCAGGCCTTGAAGAAGCACGACAGGTGTTTAAGACGATTGGAGCAACAGCAAGGTCATTGGTAAAGGATGGATCTGTGGTTAAAAAGGGTACAATCGTGGCAGAAATAAAAGGACCGGTCCGCTCTATTCTAAAAGGTGAGCGGCTCGCACTCAACATCATCGGAAGGATGAGCGGGATTGCAACCGAGACAAAAAAAATAGTGGAACGATGCCATAAGATAAACCCGAGGGTGACGATAGCAGCAACACGAAAAACGACTCCGGGGTTCCGCATTTTTGAAAAAAAAGCAATAGTCCTTGGTGGTGGAGAACCGCATCGTTACGGGTTATATGATGCGGTACTCATCAAAGATAATCATCTGAGAATCATTGGGTCTGTAGAAGAAGCAATCAAGACAGTAAAAAGTAAGATTCGGAATAAAATCATCGAAATAGAAGTGGAAAATGAATCGGATGCACTGTCTGCAGCTAAGATGAACGTAGATGTAATCATGCTTGATAACCTTGATTCACATACAGGAAAAAACATCGCGCGAAAGGTCCGGGAAATCAACCCAGGTATCCTCATTGAGGTTTCAGGAGGGATTACAAGAGATAACATCGATAAGTACGCCTCATTTGCTGACCGTATCTCACTTGGGTACCTGACGCATTCGATTAAAAATAAAGATTTTTCTTTGGAAATATTTAAGAATTGAGATTACTTTACCATATTGGGGAAAAAAAATAATTCTCTACAATGATGGGGCTTTGTTGTGAGGATGGTGAATTGATAAATGAAGAAGATTATTGAAGATGTAGTTGCAGCTGAGGAGATTATTGAAGATGTAGTTGCAGCTGAGGAAGCAAAAGAACAAGTAAAAGAACAGATTAAGGATGAAGAAAAGAAAACCCCAGGCACAAGGGCAACAAAACGCGATCCTACCTTGAAGATTGCGGGTGTGAACGACGAGGATTTAGAAAAAGTCTTAGAAAGTCTGACGACCATCATTAAAGTCGTTGGCTGTGGTGGTGCAGGGACCAATACGATTACACGATGTTTTGGAGCAGGTATCAATGGTGCAGACCTCATTGCAGTCAATACTGATGCGCAACATCTCCTTTTAGCTGAATCTCCTTATAAAATTCTTATTGGGCGGCATCTGACCCGCGGATTAGGCGCAGGGTCTCTTCCGCAGATAGGCGAAGAAGCAGCGAAAGAAAGTGAACAGGACATCCGAGATGCGATTGTTCCATCCGATATGGTGTTTGTCACCTGTGGTCTTGGTGGTGGAACCGGAACCGGGTGTGCCCCAGTGGTCGCACAGATTGCTCGGGAAGCAGGCGCGCTTACCATCGGTGTTGTAACGCTCCCCTTTTGTGTCGAAGGTCGGGTGCGGATGGACAATGCAGAGGCTGGGTTGAAACGACTCCGTGAGGTCTGTGACACAGTTATTGTGATACCAAACGACAAATTGCTCGATATCGTTCCGAATCTCGCAATGAACGCTGCATTTAAGGTTGCTGATGAAGTACTGATGCGTTCGATTAAAGGGATCACGGAGATGATTACGATGCCAGGTCTGGTGAACCTTGATTTTGCTGATTTGAAGACCGTGATGAAACGCGGTGGCGTAGCGTTAATTGGTCTTGGTGAAGCAGAAGGTGATAACAAAGCGGTTGACGCAATCACCGAAGCATTGAATTCACCGTTATTAGAGGTGGATATTACAGAGGCAACGGGTGCTCTTGTCAATGTCACTGGTGGAAACGATATGACCCTGCGAGAAGCAGAAAAAGTAGTGGAAGAAATCTACTCGAAGATCGATAAGAATGCACGAATCATCTGGGGAACGACCATTGATCCGACTATGAAGAAATCAATACGAGCCATGTTAGTCATTACTGGCGTGAAATCCAAGCAGATTATTGGTCCGACGCAACGATCTCGAGAAGAGAAGGAGTTCGGCATTGATTTTGTCTCATAAAAAACCGCCAAATTATTTATATACTCCTTACTATTTGACCCTTACGTATTACAGGTGTCAAGAGTGAACGAAGAACACAAAGGTCTGCTGGACAAAGCCTGGGCAGTGCAGCATAAAATAGACGAGCGGGAGCAACGTATCGGAAAAGGTAAATTCGGCCGAGTCTTGAAGATGACGCGGAAACCCACGAACGAAGAGTACGAAAAAACAGCGAAAATCACCGGTTTAGGAATGATGCTCATCGGAGCACTGGGTTTTGTCATTTACATTGTACGAGAACTCGTTGCACCGTGGATACTTAAAACACTTGGCTATTGAAATGGTTGGTTGCGCGTATGGAGAATACTAGTTCTGAACAAACTAACACCGAGGTTTCTAGCATATTTACCATCAAAACACAGGTGGGTAAAGAACAGAATACCGCAGACCTGATTAATAGCAGAGCAAAAAAAGCGAAGTTGAACATTCCTTCGATTCTTGTTACCCCAGATTTACGAGGCTATATTTTTGTAGAAGCCTTTGACGAAGAGCTGATTAAGAACATGATTAAGTCAATTTCCTATGCACGTAATATGCTTGAAGGAAGTATCCCGATTGAGCAGATCGAGCATTTCCTCGCACCGACATCCGCAGTAGCCAAGATTACCGAAGGAGATCTGGTGGAGATGGTCGCTGGCCCGTTCCGTGGCGAGAAAGCAAAGATTACCCATATTGATTATTCGAAGGAAGAAATCACCGTCGAGCTCTTAGAATCCATGGTTCCCATCCCGATTACGGTTCGTGGGGAACAAGTCAGAATCATTAAACGGAAAGAAGAAGACAAGAAAAAAGAATAAAAAAAGGAGTAAGGAAACATGCCAGAAACCATTAAAGCGCTTGTTGACGGCGGAAAAGCATCTGCAGGTCCACCACTAGGCCCCGCATTAGGCCCAAAGGGTGTCAACATCATGCAAGTCATCAACACGATTAACGATAAAACGAAACAGTTCCAAGGAATGAAAGTACCAGTCAAGGTTATTATTGATCCGAAGACCAAGAGTTTTGAAATTGAGGTGGGGACACCCCCCGCAGCATCATTGATTCTTCGTGAGGTAAAAGCAGAGAAAGGATCAGGGACTCCTTCGAAGACGAAAATCGGGAATCTCACGGTCGATCAAGCAGTAAAGATCGCAAAAATGAAATTCGACACCATTTTGGGTAAAGACCTGAAACATAAGACCAAGGAAGTCATCGG
>JAPKYG010000110.1 GCA_026394435.1 Methanobacteriota archaeon
GTTACACCGCTGAAATTGCGTATCATGTACGGACAACTCCTTCGAATGTGATTGGCGCGATACGAGGGATGGAAGAACGGTACAAGGAAGATCAATCGTTGTTGAATCTTGATATTGTGCAAGAAAAAAGTTGTGGGAATAACGTTCGCTTATACGGAATCACTGATTTTGGAAAGGAAATGATAAAAACCGTAAAGGACAGGCGGTAGGGTGAAAAGATGTTTGTGGGAAGATATCTCTTGTCTTTTGATAATGATTGTTTCTTGATGGATGAAGAGTTTTTTACAACGGAAGAAAAAAAAGAGAATAGATAACTTATTGTGGAATGATTTCAGAAGAACCGCATACAGTCAGAAGTTCTTGTAGGACAACACTGTATTCTTCTGGTTTGACATCGAGGAGTTTTCGGGCATGGTCTTTTAAGAATTCCCCGTAATCGACCTCTTCTTTTGAGTACTTCCATTTCACTTCAGTGCCTTTTCCGAATGTAAGTAGAAATGCGTACGCGATTGATTTTCCTTTTGGGGTATCAGGATGGTTCTTTATTTCTGCAAGAGCTTTTTTTTCTCCGAATGTCCTATAGGTACGGGCGACAGAATCTGCAAATGCGGCAAGTGGCGGTGAGCAGTCATAGTTGGGAAGTTGAGATAATATCATTTTTCGTTGTTTATACTCAAATGCGAGGATGATGATATTCGACGGTGTATCGTTGAGCTGGAAGAGAGATTCGGTCATCTTTTTATCATCTAGGATTGATTCAAGAAATTCATTGCCGTATTGATTCCAGTATCGTTCTAAGATTTTACTCGGGGTTATTTTTGACACAATCAAAGGTTCTTGGCTTTTTTGAAGGATAAATTCTAATGCTGTTTTTTCATAGGTATTTGGTTGTAATGCATCGACAAACCGAGTAACATCAGTACCGTATGAGACACCGTCCAATACCAAGATTTTTTCTTCTGCTTGTTTGACATGTTCTTCTTGGCTTTTTGCTATTTTTTTAATGAATTCGTAGTCGGTCAGCCTACCTGTAAGGTACTCTTGGAGATGTGCGGTCTTTTGTTTATCAGAGAGAACACTATGTTTTCCGACTTGTGTCATCACCTCGATATCAAAATCATCTGAGAGATTTCGTTGCAACATGTATTTCGAGATCGTAAACATGGTGTTTTTTGTGGACTTCGTACAGTTCTCGCAGAGAGCAACAATGGTCTGTGCTGGCTTCCATTCGATTCTGAGATAATTAAGGGTTAGATATTCTTTCTTCTTCGCTGTATCTGGAGGGATATGCGGACAGCTCATGACGTCTTTTATGGATGATAAACCAACTTTATTTCTGATGAAATCAATAAATTCTATGGGAGGATGTGCTTCTTTCCCCGTGCAAACATACCCTTTATCCCAGGAGTAAACATAGAGTTTTTTCTTAAAAACAAGATCTTTAATGCCGCGAAGCCGAAACACAGGGTCATCAAAATGTTGTACGGCAATGAGTTTTTCTTTGTCTGCCTTTCCGCGTTGCGCGTACGTGATGTCTCCGGTGGGAAACGTAAGTGCTGCGAGGTACGGTGCTTTTTCCGAGATTGCAAGTAAATATGTTCCAGCCAGAGCGCCATCTAAACCTTTTTTATGTGACAGTTTCTCGAGTTTTTTTTCGTCAGTGTGATATTGATGTATTCTTGTTAGTTGTTTTCGAAGTTTCTGAAAATACTTTTTAGTATCTTCTGTGCATGTTGGGAGGATGAGAAATGGATCTTCTTGTAATTTTTTTGCGTTTTCTATGAGGTATTTCTCTTGTGATTTCGGTGCGGTCCGTGCAAAGCTTCTGGCCATTCTTTGTTTCTTTGCCATTTAATGAGATGATAAAAGGAGAGGTGTTAAAGTATGTTGCGATAACTTAAAAAAAAGACCATGTTTCTTTATTCATTGTGAGACTATGAATGTCTATGATATGATTATCTCTCGAAGGACGATCCGCCGGTTTCACCAAAAACCAGTTGATCTTGAGGTATTAAAAAAATGTGTAAACGCGGCACGGCTTGCACCATCAGCTGCGAATCTTCAGCCGCTTGAATATTGTATCGTTATAGATAAAAAGCTCTGTGCCCAACTGTTCGAGACACTTAGTTGGGCAGCATATATTCAGCCGAAATGGGCTCCAAAGGAAGCGGAACGGCCGACCGCGTATATCGTTGTCCTTGTGAAAGATACCCAGAATCCCTATTATGAAAGAGATGTTGGTTTTGCGACTGAGAATATTGTCCTTGCCGCGGAGGGAGAAGGTCTTGGAAGCTGTATTTTATGCAATATCGAACGAGTAAAGATAAAGGATATATGTAAAATACCTCTGACGCTTGCAGTTGACTCCGTGATTGCGCTTGGGCACAAAGCTGAAACATCCGTGGTGGAGGACATGAAAGACTCAGTGAAATATTGGCGGGATGAACACGAGGTTCTGCATGTTCCGAAACGGAAATTAGACGATATCATCCACATCAACAAGTTTTCATAAAAATGGGTCTGATAAAACAAAACGTTAAAATCGCTGTTTTCATATACCCTAAGCTATGAGAGAATACAAGATAAAGAAAGGACATAACCCTGATCTTAATGCACTTGTTTCCCGATATTTTGGGGCAAAAGGCGATATCGTTAAAGGCATGCAATTCTCAGTGGAGGGAATAGGAGCGGTTACCATGAAACACGAAAAAAGCTCTCTTTTCATTGATATCGTCCCTCCAAAGACGGTATGTGGCGATCATAGTATCATCAAGAAATGGAACGAATTTCTCTTTGAGGCTACAGGCAAGGATACAAAAGAACGGAAAAAGGATTTTGGTAAGATTTAGCACTATGCACTAGTATTGTTAATCTGGTAAGAAATTAGAAATAGTTCAGGAGAATATACCATACACGTTGATCTGGTTCTAATCGTATGATTATCACAAAAAAATGGTAATACTTTCATCATAGAAAAGTTTTTAACCTGAAATCGTTGTATATCCTCTATGAAGGGGAGACGAAATTCCATAATAAATATGTATCATTGTAAAAGTTGTGACATTAATTTTCTCGTTCCGTTGAAATTGTCTGGAAGATACGATCAGATAGAGTTTGTATGCCCGGAATGCAAGAGCCACGAATGGGGACACATTTGGTAACATAACACTAGAAAAGATTTTATAAGCAATGAACCTATTCCATATTTTTAGGACATATGTCTAAAGTAAAAAACTCTATTCTCATTATCCGTGTTATCGAGGCACTCTTCACAGTGGTAGGACGACGAACTCTTGATAGTTTTGCGATTCAGATTCTGAAAACCACCACAAAAAAATTGGAAACCAAATTTGATTTTCTTCGTTTTGTCTCGATACATGATGATTTCTTTTTAGAAGAGGGAATTAAGGCAACCATTGATTCAAAATTTGATACCATTGAACCAGCTCGATTTGGTAAAGCAATCGATGCTCTTGTTCGCGTGATCTATATGGAGCTTATTGAGACCATTGGTGATGATGTAGGTTTGTATTTTATCACCGAATTAAAAGATGATCTCGGCGACTTGTATGTAGATGAACTGAGGGGTTGCGGAGTACATTTTGAAATGATCCAAACAGAGCAACATATGCATTATCAGATGAAAGGACTACAACCGGCTCATCCCTCGTTTCCAGAGGATGAAGAACAGGAAGAATCTGTATATATATGGGATACGGTTTCTACGTGGAAGTATGACAATAACGTTTGTCTCCTTTACGACGGGGGAGGAAAATTATTAGACACGTTAAAGCTCGATCTTATAATCGAAGAATATATTGAGCGAGTCACTGAGACAAAGAAGCATCAACTTATATCCTCGCCGAAAACAACGATGCTGAAGGTCACTGAAAAAGAAAATGAGTTATTGGAGATGATGCGACGAAGGGATACAGATGTTCAGTCGGCAGTGACGCTTCTTCATATCTCCCGACAGAAGTTTGATACGATGATCCAAAAACTGCTCCAGCTTGAGATGCTGCAATATATTTCAGACAACGAGGTAAAACTGACAGAGAAGGGACTTCAGTATTTATCGGAGCATAAGAAGTAAACTACTTTATTTTTTTACTTTTGCCCAATCTTTCAAGAAGCTTTGGATGCCTGCGTCAGTCAAGGGGTGTTTTGTCATTTTTCTGATGACATCAGGTGGGACGGTGGCGATGTCTGCGCCGAGTCGTGCTGCCTCTATCACATGGATCGGGTGTCTGATGCTTGCGACAATGACTTCGGTTTCAATATCGTAGTTGCAGAAGATATCCATGATTTCTTCGATGAGCTGCATTCCTTCTTGTCCATTGTCATCGAGTCGTCCGATGAACGGGCTGACGAAGGTAGCACCTGCTTTTGCTGCAAGGAGTGCTTGATTTGCTGAGAAAATGAGCGTCACGTTTGTCTTTATTCCTTCTTTGCTGAGTGCTTTGACTGCTTTGAGTCCTTCAGGTGTCATCGGTATTTTAATGGCGACGTTTTTCCTGTATTTCTGCGGGGTTTTTGAAATAATCTGTTTTGCTTCTTTGATCATGTCATCTGCTTTTTCACTGAGCACTTCAAGGCTGATAGGCCCATCAACAAGGTCGAAGATTTCATCGATGACTTCTTGAAAAGATCGTCCGCTTTTCGCAAGTAGCGTTGGGTTCGTGGTGACCCCATCAAGGATCCCCCAGGATGCAAGTTCTTTGATCTCGTTTAGATCTGCGGTGTCAATAAAGAGCTTCATAGTGCCTCACTCCAACCCCTGTAAGAGATAATTATTGATAATGCTTTGGTTTCCTTTTAAGAGAAAAAAAGTGGGAATATCCTGATGACAGAGATATGTGTATAGATATATTTGAAAAAATCAAAACATATATATATCTAGGTATACATTACATGTATTTGCAGGAGGGGATCCATGCCTCTAACAAGGAAAGCACGAGTGGTGGGAAGCAGCCTTGTTATAACAATACCAAGCCAGCTTGCCAAAGCACATGATATCAATGACGGGGACGATTTGGAGATTATACCATTAGGGATGGGAGAATTTAAAATTCGGAAAACAAAAAAATAATTGAAAAATATTTCCGCTCATTCATATCAGATCACACGAGAGGGATGGGACATTCTACAAAAGAGGAACGATATTTTTATAAAAAAACTTCTGATAGAGGGGGATGGAAGTAGCGTAGTATAACCTATGTGTAGGTGAGGGAACAATGAAGACGCAAACTATTTCACTTGAAAAGGGTAAGACAACCGGATATTGTATTGATCTTGGGAAAGCCCCTCTGCTCATCATACAGGCAAAGAAAGGATATGTTATGTGTGGGTATCTCAACATGAATGCAGCTAATAAATTAGGGGACATAGCAGGAAAAGTCACGGGGGTGAAGACGTTCGATGACATGCTCAATGCGGATGTGGTTGAAGTATCGGAGAACGCAAAACTCGCAGGGTTAAAGCAAGGAATGAACGTAAAAGATTTTCTCAATGACCTACTGTGAGGAGCAATCGATGCCGACCTTTAAAGATATACAAGAGGCATATGAAATTCTCAAGTCGGTTGTAAGGCGGACGCCATTGGAGAGATCAAAGACGTTTTCACATATGATAAAAGCAAACGTCTACCTAAAAGAGGAGAATCTTCAGACGACCGGTTCGTTTAAGATCCGCGGAGCATACAACAAAATCTATCATCTCACAAGAGAAGAGCGAAAAATTGGCGTCGTCTGCGCTTCTGCTGGGAATCACGCACAAGGCGTCGCGTACGCCTCAACACTGATGGGTGTGAAAAGCACCGTTTTTATGCCGATTTATACGCCGCCGACGAAGATCATCGCGACAAAATCCTATGGAGCAACGGTTGTTCTTGAAGGTATCACCTATGATGATGCGGCTTTAGCTGCAAAAAAGTACGCAGAAGAAAAAAAGATGACGTTTGTGCACGCGTTTAATGATGATTTTGTTATTGCTGGACAAGGGACGATTGGGATTGAGATTTTCGAGGTGTTGCCCCAGGTTGATGTGATACTTGTTCCTATCGGTGGTGGGGGGCTTATCGGTGGAATTGCGCTTGCATGTAAGACACTCAAACCAAAAGCAAAAATCATTGGAGTTGAAGCAGAAGGCGCACAGTCGATGAAACTCTCACTGGAACAGAACAAGATCGTACCGCTGAAAAGTATTATGACCATCGCTGATGGAATTGCAGTAAAGACGCCGAAAGAACTGACGTTTTCACTTGCACAACAATACGTTGATGAGGTGGTGACCGTGAACGATGAGGAGATCGCTAACGCCCTTTACTTGTTACTGCAGAGGACAAAACTGGTTGTGGAACCGGCAGGAGCAGTCTCGCTTGCGGCATTATTAAGTAAAAAAGTTTCATTTCCTAAGAATAACGTTGTCGCGGTTCTGAGCGGAGGAAACGTAAATCTTTCGCTTCTCACGCAGATCATCGAACGAGGTATGATGCGAAATAAACTCCTTGTGAAGGTTTCTGTTACCGCACTTGATAAACCAAAAGTACTGAAAGACCTTCTTGCGATTCTTGCGGATTTTGGGGCAAACGTGCAAGCCATTGCTCATGATCGATGTACTACCGCAGTACCAGTCGGCTACGTCAAGATCGTTATCACCTTCCAAACATTAGGAAAGGAACAGATTGAGATGATCAAAAAGGAATTTGACCGCAAAAAAGTGAAGTACCATATTCTTAGTTGATAAAACAAAAAGTAATTATCTCCTATCACACATTCGAGTATCCCTAATGGGCACTAGAGAGGGAAACGTATCTTAGAAGATGTACTCGTTCCACTTGCAGCTGTTGCTGTCGCCGAGCTTGGTGACAAAACACAGTTATCGATTCTCTTGTTATCCTCAAAAACAAAGAAACATGTGTATCTTCTACTCGGGGTTATCCTCGCGTTTGTAATCGTGGATGGCATCGCGATCGCAGCCGGCTCATGGGTTACCAGTATTATTCCAATACGAATCGTGAAAATCATCTCTGGCATCATGTTTATCGTTTTTGGGTTGGTGATGCTGATACGAAAGGAGAAAGACGATGAACAGAAAAAGTTCTATAACAATGCATTTGTCTCAGGGTTCCTCCTCATCCTATTAGCTGAGTGGGGGGATAAAACACAGATTGCTTCTGCGCTGTTTGCGACCAAATATAACGCAGTGATGGTGTTCGTTGGAACCATGATTGCTCTCACCTTGGTATCGATTACGGCTGTGTATTTTGGGAAATTCATTGCAGAGCGAATCAATAAAAAGGTGCTGACAAGAGTCGCAGCAGTCGTCTTCATCATCATGGGTATTGTGTTCTTTTTCTAACGAGTCTAACACAACAACAGCATCAAGGTTACCAGGTAAAAGAAGAATCAGAACAAGATGCTGTTTATCTTAGAGAAGTTTTACCGCAATATGTGACCAGGGCACTTGTGTCAGTTTCCAGGTGTTTCCTGTTGTGGTGATCTGAGCGATTTGAGAGCTGTCCGGGTTGATGTTCTTTTTATCGAGTTTTCTGAGTTGCTCAATTGCTTCATCTTCTGTTGCGAAAAGATATTTTTCTTTCCCGGTGTCCAGACAATAGAGCATGTTGTCGATTTTCAAGCCTTTGATTGTTTGTTCAGAGCATGGTTCGTTTGTCATCGGGGATTCCAATTGTACTTTTTTATCGGTTGGCATCGGAGCATGAGCAGGTTGATCCGTTAAAATATTTTTCATTGCATTCACCTCACATGTACAATACATTCGCATCGATGTATAAATATTTATGGCCGTTAATTTTTATTTTCTTGTGGTATATCTTTATATCTCATGGAATTTCCAAGACGAATCTATTTAAAGCTCCACTTTTTTACTTGGGTGAAAAACTATGCACGATCGGTTTTATCTTCGTCTGCTTTCGTCATTATATATCTCTACGTTTTTCATTCGTGCAAGTTTTGGTATTATGCTGGCGACGCTTCCTATTTATTTGAATATTACCACGGGGTTTATTGGATATGGTGTTGTTGCTGCGGCTTCACCCTTATTTGAGATGGGTACTGTTTTGTTTATTGGAGCGGTGGTGGATCGGTATGGGAGAAAAATTGTTTTGTTATCTGGTCTTCTCACTGCAGCACTGTTTCTTTTTCTTCTTTCACTTACAAAAAACCTGTATTTGATTTTTTGCATAAATGCGGCTCATGGGATGGCTGCAGGTGCTATCCTTGTTTCATCATTAGCTCTCTTAACCGATTACGCACCAGAGAACAGACGAGGACGGGAAATGGGCGCGTTTGATGCATTCAATATGCTTGGATGGGTTGTTGGCTACGCAGTGGGGGCACTATTCCTTGAGTTTTTAAAAGGCTCGCTCTGGCAGACGTTTGTGATTGCTGGTGCGATGGCGTTGTTTGGGTGTGTGTATTGTTTTCTGAATATCACGGAGCCGAAGAAATATGATGTTCTTTGCGAGAAAATCAGGTTTGCCAAGATTATAGGTGTGCTCAAGCAACGTTCGATTCTTCTGCTGACGCTTCCGTGGTTTGTTGTGTTTATGATTATCGGGGCGGTGATGACATTTCTAACGGTCTCAACGTCTCAGGGCGTTCTTACGATTTCGCCGCTTCTTCTCTCAGCCATTATCGGTGGTGCAGGGGTTGTACTGATTCTAACACAGGTTTTTTATGGGCGACTTTCTGATAAGTATGGACGTCTGCCGATTATGGTAGTGGGTACTATCGGGTTTGTTGGGTTAATGACGGTGATTGGAATTGGGTATGGTCTTGCTTCGACAACCAATGGAGAGGATGTGAAAAATAGCATCATCAGGTTCTGGCCGCTTCTCGGGGTTTTTGGGCTAATGGCTCTTGCGTTTGGCCCGTCTGCGTTGTCGTCTCTTGCAGATGAGGCACAGGAGAAAACACGCGGGGTGACCATGGCGGTGTATAGTATTGTGATTAGCGCAGGGATGTTTGTTGGGGTGCCTGCAGTCGCAGCGATTTTTGACCGATATGGAGGACCGGGTGTGTTGTTCTTTATGATCGGGTGCGCGATAGCGATGCTGTGTCTGATGATTGCTCGGTATGTTGAACTGAAACATCGGAAAAAACAAGCGATGACGTAACGAGGAGATAGTGTAAAAACATCTGATTTCTCAGACTGGATTCTTTTTCCTCTTTGTTAGAAAGCGTTTTTGAGAATCGCCAGGACATCGTTTTTCCCTAGTTTTTTGAATTTGCCGACGTCTCCGTACAAAACAGTTTTCTCAGCCATGCCCTCAAGTTTGTTTTCTTGTACTCCGACGTCTCGTAATGTTTTCGGCATTCCAAGACTTGTAAAAAAGTCCTGTGTTTTTTCGATTCCTTTTCTTGCGACTGCGAGATTGTTTCTCCCTTTTATCTGCCATACGTTTTGTGCGTATTCAACAAACTTATCTGTTGTTTCTTCACTGAGGACATACTCCATCCAATAAGGCGTTAAGATTGCTAAACCAGCTCCATGGGTGACGTCGTAGGCCGCACTTACCGCGTGTTCAATACCATGGGTCGCCCAATCCGTTATCCTCCCATAGCCTAAAAGTCCGTTAAGCGCTAAACTACTTGTCCACATCAACTGCGCTCGTGCTTCGTAATTCGTCGGTTCTTTGAGTGCTATGGGACCATAATGGATACAGGTGATAAACAAGCTTTCTGCTACTCTGTTTTGTACAAATGCATCTTTGGTTGGACTAAAATATTGTTCTAGGATATGACTGAAAATATCTATGGTTCCTGCTGCGGTCTGATTCTTTGGTACGGTGAACGTATAGGTTGGATCGAGAATAGAAAACTTTGGTCGGAGGAGGTCGCTATGGATCGCAAGTTTTTGCTCTGTTTCTTGATTTGATATCACCGCGTTCCCATTCATCTCAGAGCCGGTTCCCGCTAACGTCAAGATGGTTCCTATGGGCAATGCTTTTTTTATTGTTGAATCTCCTAAGAGGAACAAGTCCCAGGGATCTCCCTTATGGTATACCCCTGTCGCTATTGTTTTTGCACAATCAATGACACTCCCGCCACCTACTGCTATAATACTCTCAATGTTCTGTTCTCTGCAGAGTTTTATCCCCTGTCGTACACTGGTAATCCGGGGATTTGGTTGCACTCCAAGAAGCTCGTGATAGACGATAGAATTTCTCGTAAAAATATTCGTTACTGAATCATATAATCCGTTTTTTTTAATACTTCCTCCACCGTAGACAAACAAGATATTTTTCCCATATTGTTTGAGTTCTTCACCGAGTCGCTCAATTTTATTTTTCCCAAAAAAGATTTTTGTTGAAATCGCATAATTGAAATCAAGCATTGGTCTGCCTCCGTTTCGTCGTCTATGGATTTACGGAATTTAAATATTAGTAAAGAAACAGCAGTTTTTTTGACAAATCAGCTGATGGTTTTTTTATTTGAAAACAGAAGCTTTATCGTAAGGAAAGCCAGTGTTGTTCCGATAAAGATCCCGATGATCGCAGAAATTTTTTCAAACAACGTCATACTTGCTGAACTTTGTATCACATAACCACACAAGAGAATAGTGCCTGCTCCGATGACGTATTTAATGAGCTTGTCAGTTTTTTCTTTCCCTTGCGGAGCATACGGAGGGGCTTTTTTACGTATCTCCGTATATCTCTGACAGGTGTCACAGTACCATTTGTTGTTAGTAGGATCTAATCGAAGAGCTGAGAAACATTCTGAGCAGTGGGGATGATGATAGAAAGAGGGTTTTGTTTTTGATTTCCCAATTCGCTTGAAAAGAGGAGATCGCATACTCCGTTTCAGGAGAGTAGGTGTAAGGAGGCAACTTGTAAGAATCAGGAAAAGAGTTGCGGTTCGTAGCTTATTGGCTAAGAGGCTTGCTGGGTCACCAAACATGCCTCGGTCAATTCCTGTAGTAACAACAATCAATGCGACTGCCATCACAGGCATCATTCCAATGCCGATGCTGATAGACTCTCTTCTGCCCAGCCCGGACAGTCTTCCGCCGGTAAAGCCTCCAAGAAAATTACCCAAAAGGCCAAATATTACAAAAATAATAATGAAAAGTAAAAGTGAAACAATTTGTTCAGATTGTATAAGGTATAAAAAGTTGAAACTTGCTCCGATCCATACGAAGAAAAGAGGGATAAAAAAAGCATAGCCAATTGTTTTAATATAATCAGCAATGATATTTGCTTGTGGCGTTCTTCCTATAAAAAGACCAGCAATAAAAGCTCCGATAATCGCGGTAATACCCATATTCTCAGCCAAGGATGCAAAAATAAAACATAATACTAATCCCATTGTAAGAATAATAATTGGCGCTTTTCTTGTTACTTTTTTCTTTTTTGTATATGCAACGATAAAGAGTCCTACTCCGATGGTAAACAGGAAAAAAAAGGCAACTTGTAATAATACAATAAAAGAATTTCCAGTGCTAAACACTAAAGCAAAAATAATCATTGCAATAACATCATTGATAACGATCACTGTGTAGAGGGCTAATCCGACACGGGTTGATAACAAATCCAAATCTGAAAGGATGCGGATCGCCATTGTTGTTGACGTGGCTAAAAAAATAGTGCCAACAACCGCACTTTGTATAGCATTCATGTTGAAGAGTATACCAACCATATATCCAAGAACGAAAGGAATAACGATGCCAAAGATACCAACAAAAAACCCTGTCCGTCTTGCCTTTTTTAACTCGCCCATATTTATTTCTAATCCAACGGTGAACAGGAGAAAAATCACACCAATATATGCAATCTCTTTAAACTCCGGAGATGCTAAATTTAGATGTAAGTTGAACACTGATGTGCCGAAGAGGTTAATCGAGGAACCTGAAAGAGCGCCGATGAAACAAGGGCCAAGTAGTATTCCAGCGATTATTTCTCCGATGACCCCTGGTTGTTTCATCTTTTCAAAGAGAACATTGAAGATTTTTGCAAAAATAATCGCGAGAGTAATTTCCAGTAACATCCCGTGCATCCCTTAACAGTAAACCTATGGAGATGGGTATCGATTCTTGGTATTTAAAATCATGGAAAAATCGACTCTCAGAGATTTTATATAACCTTCTCATGATTAATAATACTGAACGAAATGAGTGATAAACATTCAGTGATTACTGAGTTATATGAACTCAAAGTAAAAGACCTTTTAGAGCCCATCAACGCAAAGATCTCCTATGTAAAAAAAACAGATGCTATTGAACAAGTTTTCTTGCTGTTGGGTAAAAAAAATCATGTCTGGGTAGTTGACAATAGTACCACATTACATGTTCTTGGGGTTATTACTGAGTCTGATACACTCCAGCTTTTTGCACCCCCCTATACTCCTCTGCAATCTTTTGATAAACCTACGCTTCAATCATTTCAATACGGGCTTGCAACGACAGCTGAGGAGATTATGTCCAAACGACCAATCACCGCAGACCTAAACGAAAAAATAATCGACGTGATAGCGAAGATGAAACAACATAAAATCAAACAACTCCCAGTTGTTGATGAAAATGAACGACTGATCGGCGAGGTTTCTTTGAGTCGTCTCATTCAGGAATATTCGAAACGGCAAGCTGAAAGTATTAAGATGAAAAAAACCGAAATTACCTAAAAAAAAAAAACTTTTTAGGACTTTGCATAATAGAAAGTTTTATATCAGAAGAGTCTATATTAACTCAAGGGGATATTATGAAGAAACATCTATTAAACGTAATAATCATTGGAATTGTATGTATATCACTGCTTACCACCATCCAACCGGTTTCTGCATATTCAAATGAACTCCAAAATAAAAATGCTAATACACAAACTAACCAAGAAACCGAGGATTATGGGATTATCGGCCTGAATTGGTATAACAAACCAGCAACCTATGCACAGCTCATTAGCTGGTACCAAGCTCTTGAAGCCCTCTATCCTAGTTATATTGAAGTATTCAAAGCAAACGAATTGTATGGTACAGGTATGGCAACTGGTGGGTATGATCTATATTACGTAAGAATA
>JAPKYG010000145.1 GCA_026394435.1 Methanobacteriota archaeon
TTGTTTTAAAGGATTTACCACAATGTTCACATTTTAGCATTATGTGTTACCTCCTCTAACATTTAATTACCAACCTTTACAACACTACTCTTTGTTTTAGATCTTGTAATATATTCATATAGTTCATAAAACCTTCATAAGGATTGTCATATGGGCTAAAATAGGCATGAACAGCTCCATCAGCAAGACCTTTTGTTGAACAGTAATACAAATGATCTGATGTTTGGAGTCGACGCCAAGTTTTAAGTAACCTCTCATTACTCTTTTCTTTAAGTTTTCCACCGATGTTTTTTAATTCATTAAAACAAGCTATTTGCATATCATTACCAAGCCATGTTGAGACGTTCCGATCTTCATCTGCCCAAGAGATTGCATTGGGGACATCGATATCACCGACCGGGTTGTATAGCTCAACTGCCTCGCTTACGGTAGCAAAATCAAGATTATCATGTTTGAATACTTCACTAGGGAGATGTTTGAGGAATTCAAAGATCCCGGTTTCTATCCATTGATGTTCCCCAAAGGTTTCATAATCCATGAACAGGTTGATAACATCGCCAAAGGAGTTGGACATCCAGTTCGCGTATTTATCTGCTGTCAGTGGGAATTCTGGCCAGTTTCGTGAAGAAAACCGGAACCCGACATCGTCGCTGAGCTTGTAGTTTCTCATGAGTACTTTGATATTTGCGTTCACTGGTTTGTAGACAAAGTTTGGAGAACGCCATCCTAAAATCTTATCTGCTCCTTCAGTGATAATTCCTTTGTATCCTAACTCGGCGATTTTTCTTGATATACGGTTATCATAGATTGTTTCCGTGTTTCTGAAAATCTTTGGTTTATATTTAAAAATTCTTTTTATCATCTGACGATGCATCTGTACTTGCTTTTCGAACTCATCCAGATCGTCATACAAACTAGAAAGTGAATGAAAATAGGTCTCCTCAAGGAGATCGACAGCACCGGTGGCAAACAGATCTTTGAAACTATCAAGAACTGAAGGAAGATAACGTTCACAATATTCAACGAATGTACCAGTTAAACTAAATGAAACCCGAAATTTACCATCATATTTGTTGATTAAATCAAGCAATATTTTATTTGTTGGAAGATAACATTTTTTTGCAACTTTTTCAAATATTTCTTGGTTCAGTTTATGATTAAAATACTCAGAAGATCGATCATGGTTTGCACCTATATTGAATACCGTAAAACGATTTAATCTCATCGGTTGATGAACCTGAAAATAGAGACAGATTGATGGCATTATATAACCTCCTTATACATTTTGATTGTGTGCTCTTTTGGGATTTTTTCGCTTCTTAATTCTTGTCCAGAGTAAATAGGTCTGCAAATTTTTACCATATTTTTTCTCCTAAAAAAGAGATTTGGACGATATAATCGTCCTTGCTATTTCGTTTATCTCATTTTCTTAGTCTTCAGAGTGAACGTTAAGTGTTTGGCTCTGGAAATAAGGACCTGATTGCACAGTTTGAAGTTGCTTGCATGGCCAACGATTTTTTTACTTGTTCGTTGCTATTCATTGATTGCACCGGTCCTTTCCGAAGTATGTCGGATGGCAGTAGTATGCAGTAGGCGGTATATATCATTGTGTATAAATGCATATAATTATGTAAAATTATTACATATTTGTGTAAAAATATCTTAAAAACACTCCTTTTCCATCCAATAAAATATGGAGAAAAATACCTTAAAAATTTTCATGATAAATACTTGTGTTATTTCTTTTTATGTTTAGTATGTTTTGTATTCAACTTGTATATCCTTTCTCTCTCCTCAAGTTGTTTTTTCAATCTCGCAACATTGAGACCATTATAAACATCGAGTGTTTTTTCTGCAACGTTATCCCAGGTAAAAAGTTCAATTTCCTGCCTCCCGTTATCAGTAAGTGTTTTACTTAACGATTCATATCGAAGCAACGATATGATCTTGTTTGCTATCTCGTCACTATCCCAGAAATCAACCTTTAAACAGTTATGGAACGTCTCGCAGACGCCTGCGGTTTTCGAAGCAATCGTTGGAGTACCCGCAGAGATCGCCTCCAAGGCAGTGATGCCAAAAGGTTCACTCACCGAGGGCATCACATACACACTCGCAATACCATACATATGTTTCATTTCTTCATCAGTGAGACGATCCGTGAAAATAACCCTATTCGAGATGCCCAGCTCAACAGCCTGATTGATCAAATCTGGAAGCAAATCACCAGCACCAGCTATCACAAACCGAACACCGGATTCAAATTCTGATACTTTCTTCGCTGCACGGAGGAAAACATCAGCACCCTTCTGAATGGTAAGACGACCTAAAAATAAAACAAGCTTCTGCTTCTCGCCCTCAGAAATTGGATACACTGCGTTATAAATAACAGTAATCTTATCAGGATTTATCCCGTATTTTTCAATGATCGTTCTTTTTGTAAATTGGCTCACGGCGATAATTTTATCAGCTTTTTCCATTCCTTCTCGTTCGATATCAATGAACCATTGATTTGGATGAAGCCAGCCACTTCGATCATACTCCGTTGAATGAACTGTAAGAACCAGAGGAACGCCCAGTAGATCCTTTAACGTGATACTTGCTTGTATCGTAAGCCAATCATGGCAATGAATGACATTATATGTACCTTTCACTTTTGTGGTAACTAATGTATTATAGCGAGAAACAGCTTCAAAAAACTGACCAGCAATTTCGTTGCTATCAGGACGATCATAAGGAAAAACTGTAGTCTCTCCCACCTCTTTAATTACCAAATTACAATTATCACTCGTCGCGCCATGTTTCGTTTGAGGCATATAAAAATCTACTTTCACACCCATATTAGCGAGACTTCGAGTAAGTCCATAACAATGGGTACCTAAACCGCCTACCGTAAACGGTGGGTATTCCCAGCCAATCATTGCTACTCTCATGTCCTTGATCACTTCCAAAAAATTCCTTATTTCAAAAGAGGCAATTCACTCTTCAAGTCTTGTTTTGTGATAATCTTCGTCAAATGAGGGATGTCGTTTTCGAAACTTTTTGTTCCTCTCTTTCTCAACGTTTGAAAATTCTCTATCCATATTCATTGATTTCACCTGTCCTTTCTAAAATTAGTCGGATTATAGCGGTAAACAATGGAGAGTATATATCATTGTGTAGAAAGACATATAAGTATGTAAAATTATCACATGTTTGTGTAAATATGGAAAAAAGAATACGGATGAATATCTCACTCACAAAAAAAGAAAATGCACTCATCAAAAAACTTGCGAACGAAGAAGAACGACCCTATAGCCGACAGATCGTCTATATGACAAACTTTTACATAAAAAACAATAAATTAAGAGGAAAAATGGAGTAAAATACATGAAATATGTATGTAATCGATGTAGTAAAGTTTTTCAAGCTTATGACCTGGTAGGGTAATATTTTTAAAACCTCAAAATTTCTTTTATAGAATTTTCATGGAGCATTAGAAAATAAACATATATTCCTGATAGGAGCATCTAAATTTTAAAAAAAAAGAAAAAAACAGTTCAACAGATAGAAAACCATTAAATGTGTTAAAATACTACGGATTGATTTTGCCCCCTGCAGATATTACCATTTTTAAAGCAGCAGAATTAGTTGTGGGCATTTCACTCAAGTTCGGTACCCCCGCCTGCGGTACTTTTTCATTCAAAAAAGATAAAGAGCACTTTATAGAGATTTCCTTAGATAGTTATTCTGTTTTTGAATTTCTTTTATTTATCGATTATCTTTACCAGATATTTCATTCCATTTCGAAACATAAAAATCTTAAATATTTTCCATCTGATTAAAGAGAGTTCCATCCCAAAAGACGTTTTTTGAAAGTATTGATATATCTTTTTCCGTAAGCTCCTCCTTTTGAATAGGGGGGAGATGATTATCTGGCACTTTAGCAGCCCAGGCAACAAATCTTCGAACCATCCACCAGGTATGAGTCAATTCATTTTTCGCGTTCTTACTCAAAGGTACGATATCCTCCCATTTATAAAGACCAGTGCCGAGACAGGTGAAATTCGTATTCTTCATTTCTGTAATATGACCGTTCCACCAAACCATATATTCTGGATGAGCTGTACAAAGAAGTATTCTTCCCTCGTTGTCATTAGGATACACCTCTGCAGTGATACTCGGCTTATTTGAATAATCTAATTCAATAATCCTATCAGTTAACTTCCAATCTCCAGCCATATAAAATGTGTATAAAAACACATTTTTCAATGTATCATTCTCTTTTTTAATATATTGCAGGGCTTTTAGGAACGCAACAAAAAGACCACGAATACCTCCTGTATAGTTCCATGCATGAATTCTTATGTCCTTACCATCTGCTCGCTCCGCAGGAGGATATTTTGCAAGTATCTGTACCTCTCGATCCGATTTTTCTGGTACAACAAGCGCTGGTCCACCCCACCATCGGATCCGTTCAGAATCCTTAGCAAAATCTGAAAATATTGGATGATCTCTACATAGTTGAAAGTCTAACGGGGCTCCTGCCGTATGAATCCGAACACCATCAACCGTTTCTCCGGGGGCAAAAGAGAATACGTACGCTATGGCACCGATTTTCTGAGGATAATTTTTTTGAAATGGATAAAAAAGCGGAAATGCTATCGATTTGTAATATGATGAAACACAAGAAACTCCTAGAGCGCTTTTATTATATTGTCTCTCTAAAAATGAACGAGGTTTTTTATCTCCAGTTTTTAAATCTGTTATCAGTGCGGCACCACCGCATATCCCAACATATCCACCACCATCCTCAATAAATGTGGAGATATTTTTTTTCCATAATCTCACCTTCCTTGAGAAAACAAAACCTTTCATAACGGCTTGCCCGTCTCCAACACCACCTCCTGGAACAAGGAGAACATCAAACTCCGATGTATTCAGTCGTCCCTTTACGATATCCTTATCAAAAATATACTTCACATTAAATGTATAGGTTTTTTTGTGAACCATCCAGGTATAATTGTGTAGTATTATCGGGAAGAAATGCTTTCCTGATCCCCAACCCAATGGCTCCTCTGCAAGAATCGCTACCCGTATCGTACTTTCTTCCTTATTTTTTTCAAAATTTTTATCTGCGCAATCATTTGTAGTTGAGGGCATATGTTTCACTTTGGTGAAGTGTAATTCCAGCGGTCAATAGTAAACTTCCAGTGACTATTAACATGTTGCACAATTTTATCATCAATAGTGTAAACATTTGTTTTGTACTCTGATTGTTTTTCAAGGTATTTCTTCATTTCAGGCAATGCATCTTCGAAACCAGATAATTTCAATGTTGAATATATTTTTTTAACCTGTTCTATTGGATTTGAGATAAGATCTTCATATTTTATTTCAACAAGCTTATCTTTTTGGATTTGCTCTTGTTGCTCAAAATAGCTGTCCATAAGTCGAATATAATTTTTTATTACTTGTTGTTCCATTTCCTCTTCAGAGGCGTTTTGTAATGCGAGTTTATCCAATACGTTCTGTCTCATTTTTTTTGTTGAAAGATATACCTTGTACGGACTCCGATAAATATGGATAAAATTTGCTTCGGGAAAAAGTTCGAGTAAAGCGGTGATACGAGCGGTGTTTGAAGGGTTTTTAGAAAGAAGCCTTTTTCCGTGATTCGCTAATGTCACCGTTTTTATAAATTGTTGATAGGTTGTTTTCCATTGGTTTTTTCCTTCGGATGTCATGTCATAAAAATGTATGGATTTTAAATATTGTTCTTCAGCATTTCGTGGGAAATGCAAGCAATGGAAAAATGACCAAGGATATAATACTGCAAGCGCTGCTTCATCTTCATAGGGACCATCCATATCAACTTTTATTGCATCCATGGGTCTTTCAGAGGGGAGAAATCTCGAGAGAAATTTTTTTATCGGCTCAAGAATTAAAAAACTATCTGGTAAAAGGGTATTCCATAATGAGACATAACAGAATTGCGGATCCTGACATAAAAGCTCATGAAGATACGTTGTCCCACTTCGCCAGTGACCAATTATAAACACTGGAGGATGTGATATTTCTGTTTTGTTGATTTTTGAGCTGTATTTTATTTTAAAAAGTATTCGTGCAGGTGTCGTTACTATTGATGTCAAAGTGATAAAGACTGCTCTACTAAGATACTCTTTATCCACTCCTCCATTTTTTTCTAGTAGTTGTATCCAGTTTCCTAGGGATATACCAAAGAGTGGATGCTGAACAGTCCGATTGTTTTTTTGTTTTTTCTGTTCATTCTTTGTTTTCATTCGCGTTCCTCTTTTTATTACATCATTAGACGATGAGGTCTTTCTCAAAAACACGATGTTTTTTATAAAGTGTAGCACCAGTTATAGCGATAGTTGTATGAGCAGCAGCATTCTCTTCATCAATCCACCCAACCTCAGCACCAATGTAGCCTCGGTTTTTCATTTCGATTAATATTTTATAATTTAAAAGAGATCCAATATTTTGATTACGGAATTCTTTTTTAATACCAATAAGATGTAATTTACCTGCATTTATCTGGCGTTTCTTGCAAAGGAACAGCAGTATTTGAAAAGGACCTAATCGTCCATTCATTCTCTGAAATATCTGATTGTAATCCGGTGTTGACCAGATATAAGCAATTGGTGAACCTTTGATTTCCGCAACTAAAAATAACTGAGAATCAACAAACCATCGTAATTGTTTGACTCCAAAGCGTGTCTTAACCTCCTCTGCAGAAACAGGGACATATCCCCAGTGATCTGAAAAGGTTTTTAAAAAAAGTTCAGCCCACCATTTCAGTTCTTTCTGTGTTCGTAGGCGATTAAACGGACGAACCTGTACCTCTGATGCAACACACTGTCGTGCCTTTTCTTCAAGTTTTTTGGGAATCGGTTTTGTTAAATCGATGTAATAAAGGAGTTGATCCCTGATTTTTTTCATACCAAATTTTTCAGCATACGTCACATAATATGCTGGTGAATATGTGGAAAGCAAACTTGGCCGTGAGTTAAACCCAGCATATAAAAAACCACAGCCAACATCGATACGTCCATCAATTGGACCTCGCATTACTTTCATTTCTTTTGATATAAGCCAGTCCTGAGCTGTTTGTAATAACGCGTTAGCACATTCGAAATCTTGAACACATTCAAAAAAACCAAAATATCCTATTTTTTTCCCCACTGTTTCGCAGTATGTAGAGTCGATTATCGCGGCAATTCGACCGATAACTTCGTTATTTTTCCTAGCGATAAATAATTGACACTCTGCATGTGACCAAAAAGGATTCTTTTTTTTAAAGAAATCCTTCATTTCGTTCCAAAAAGGAGGAACCCAGAAAGGATCATCACGGTAGACTTGAAACGGAACATGATAAAATATTTTATAATCTTTGAAATGTTGTACGGGTCCAATTTGGATATCATGAGGAAAACGTCTCATCTGGTTGCTATTTGACTCAAATACATATATTCCATGATAGTCTGACTTCGAGAGGGAAATGCTTCTACCTCCATGACGATATCGACATGTTCCTGTCCAAATATTTTTGCGTTCTTTATAAATATTCTTCCCAATTCTATTCCAATTTCATCATTGATTTCGTAAAGTTAAGAACCTAACAAGAACTATCTGACTAGAGAATTATTTAAATATCTTACTTCTTTTAATCTGAAAGAGGCTCATACCACGGGGAGAATAAATTCCATAGTTTTTCGATAAACAGATGTCTTTGTAAAAAATGTAACAGAAATTGATTAAGCATAGTCCACTGAACAGGCTTGGTACTTACTGGTGTTGTAAGACTAATAGGAATCCATTCAAAATCGTCTGGATTATCCTTATTTTCTACTCGTATATATCCTGCAAAATCTGAATTTTTTTCGTCGGGAGCTACCACGGATACCTGTACGGTTACTTGTCTGTCACCTGGACTGAGATTTTCTCCAGATTCCGGAGTATACGACCATGTTCCCCACGGAACTGATGAGATATCAATTGTCCAATTCAGCAAAGAAGTGATATTACCAACATTTTGTACCTGAAAACTACCAGTCACAGTTTCACCTGGTTCGATATCAGTCCATGAAAGACTTCCAGAACAATCTAGATCAGAAGCGTTAGATTCGGGTTGTTCTGCTTCTTGTGGTATATAGACGATTTTAAACACATTGTTTGCGGCTCCCGCCGGGTAGGGATTTTTATATGTCCATACCGTTGTATTGGTTGAAGTGATTTCGAAGAATACTCCTGGTTCTCCATTACAGATAAGGGTACTACCATCGGTTAAACGCTCAGCACCAGAGAGATGGCTTGAATAGAAGCTTGTCGGAGGGCTCCCAGTATAGATCCAGGTTTGTGCAGTAGGTCCATATGCAGAACCTGGTTTAAGATAATACTCACCATTTTCATCTACTGGCGGAACAATTTCATCAACAGAAGAATAACGACTACCTGAACGGCCCATTCCGTTGTTAAAGACAAGGATGTTTCCCTCCCCAGGGCATCCTTCATCGATCCAAGACGCGTCATGTTGATTAAATAATTTTTGAGCAAGTGTGGTTCCTGCTCGATATGCCGCTGGATTTCCCCAACGGTAAAGAAGATCACCGCCTTTCCCATTATTACCGCCAGTATGACCTGCAGCTTCTGCTGTTGTCGTACTATGATCGATAATCCAGATTTCATCAAAATAACAGACGCTGATTAGTATTTGATCAAACTCTTCCTTATAATCAACAGAATTCGTATGCATCCAATCCGATTCAGAAGATGTCTTATAATTGATATCAACTAATTCTGGATGGTCTCCTACTACGCCATAATTCGCTTTGGATGAGTCATAATCCTGGATGAGATGATCCCAAACATGCCACTCCCAGACGATCGTCCCACTAGTCGATCCCGTCGGTTGAACCTCAATGATATGGTCAGGGTATAAGCCGTTGCTGGAAACATAATTTGGGTTTCTTCCTGCGGCAATAGCCTCAGCACTTGTTTTTGTTTCCCAAGCAATCAACAGCACATTACCATTGGGTAACGATATAACATCATGATGGCTAAGATGTCCATTAGTATTGTATCGAAAATCCCATACAACTGTCCCATCCCATTCTATTTTCTGAACACCACCCCCAGCTCCACCAGTACCAGGACCCACACCAACTCTTATAGTACGGAGAATCGTCCCATCGCCCAACCAGCGCACTCCTACACCTGGTAGATAACTGCTTGACCATGTATGATTTACCACCCCAGTGCTATCGATTAAATATGTTATTTTGGAATCCATTGGAGCAAATAAGATCTGGCCATCAAATGTCGTTGTATTCTGTTGAACCTTTTGTTCCACTGTTTGAGCCAAAGAAGGTACAAAAAAAGTCCCTAGTGATAAGAAAACAATAGATATTATTGCTGCTGTGAAAAATTTTTTACAAAGCTGGACATTAAGCAGACTCAATATTGCTTTTCTCTTCATAATATCTTTACCTTTATAAATAATATACAGCATCATAAATATAGTTTTTTCCCAATTCCATCCCAAATCACAATAAACCTTTAATGTAGAGATATCCACGGGAAAAATCAGTCAAAAAGAAGAACATATGAGTCAAAACTAAAGCTCCCGTTTCTATGTCCATTGCGTGAGAATTTTTTCTCGATTGAAAATCGCTCTGGCAAAATAAAACAACCCAAGATCAATACTCCCGTACAACCCTGAAAAAATAAAAATCATGACTGGTGAAAGAAAAATAAACCCGGATAAAACACCAAGCATAAGCACCACGACGGGCATGACAATGAACCCCCCGAGTTGTT
>JAPKYG010000089.1 GCA_026394435.1 Methanobacteriota archaeon
GCATCGACCGCTCTGCTAATCGCTCGGCCACGTGCCTTTATGACCACATCGGTTGACCCGCTGTTGAACTGCGTAACCACTGCCAGAACGTAGCTCATTGGTGGTTTGTTTCCTACATAGATCACGTTTTCTTCGCTTTCTCCTTTTGCTGTCATAAACTATACCTCTCCGTTAGTTCCTAGGTTAGTGGGCGGTCCGATGGGCGTTATCATTTATAAACATTTCGTAATTTTATATCTTATGATAGCGGAGCGCTCACCAGTTTCTGGATCTTAAAAAGTACGTCTTCCGGATCTTTTCCTAAAATACGGATCATCGGTTCTTTTCCCACGGAGCCCGTATCATAAATAATATCAGGTATTCGACCAAGTATGGTGATCGCGTGTTTCGTTCCCCATTCCATGGTCGATGGAGCGGTCGGTGGCTCGTCTTTCCGATCAAATGTACCGACAGCAAAACCGATGTTTTTACAGAGCTCTACTGTTTTTTTTGAATATCGAATGTTCACCGCTGATCGTATCGTTGTATCAAACGACATCGCAGCAAGAACAATGGAAGCAACATGTTTAGAGACGCCAAAATCAATCGTTCCACAAAGGGAGGTGCGTTCTTTGTGTTTCGTGATTCTTCCATCAACCGCACAGACCTCGTCCCGTGTGTTTGCGTTGGGAAGGGCGTAGGCAAAGTTCATCCCGACCTCAGGGATATACCCTAGTGGAAGGAAAGAGATCATCGTTTCAATCACGGTCTTTAGCTCTAACCAGACCAAGAACTTCTCGTTACTTCGTAGGAGAGGCGGGATCTGGATTGCAGAAGAATGATTGAGAACATCAGAACCTTTCCCTGGAGAATATCCCTGCTGAATCATACTCCAGACGATGTATTTTGCTTTCTCAACAGCATCTACCGGTGATTCTCCTAACGCAATTAAGCCTGTTATAAGAGCGGACAGTGTACAGCCAGACCCATGTGCTTTTTTATGGGGAATGCGGGGGAGAATAAATGTATGGAACTGTTTTCCATCAAATAATATATCAACGACGATGTCGTCTTCCAAATGCCCCCCTTTTATTAATACGTACTCTGGGCCTAAATCAAAGATTTTTTTACACGCTTGTTGAACATCTTTTTGTTTTTCTATCTCCATGTCGGCAAGGATGCATGCTTCAGGGATATTCGCCGTAACCATCAATGACAGAGGCAAGAGATATTGCTGCAATGAAGAGACAAAAGTATGATTAGCGAGTGCATCGCCACTGGTCGCAACCATCACCGGATCAACAACCGGTTTCATATGGTACTCTGATAGTTTTTTTGCAACGACCTTCACGATTTCTTCATCGTACAGCATCCCAGTTTTTACTGCAGCAATTGAACAATCGTCAAACAGGCTTTCTATTTGATGTTCGATAACATCAACTGGCACTTTGTAGATACTTCTGACCTGTTGTGTGTTTTGTGCGGTCACGCAGGTGAGAGCTGTCACCCCGTGTATCCCAAGGTATGAAAAAGATTTCAGATCTGCTTGTATCCCGGCGCCACCAGATGAATCAGACCCAGCGATACTTAACGCAACCTTTTTTTCCATTCAAACGTCAAATACTGTTCAGATTTATATGGATTCTTCCTTGATAAAGTCCCCTATTATTTTCCGACGAGAATGAAATTTTTTGAAAAGAAACGTTCTCTTTATTTGTTTAAAAAACGATTAAAATCAACAGTAAACCATAGTAAACCAGAGGTTAACCGTGGTTAACCAAAAGGTAAACCGGTTTACGTTTCCTTGACATAAGGAATAAGATTCCCATCGTCTTGTTCTTCAAAAAGTGGTATTTGTTTCGGTATTATCTTATGCTCCATGGTCACGTAATTTTTTGCTGTCATGTCCATTCCCTCCAGTGTTTTTTATGGTCAAGAATCGATAAGAATCAGGATAACACACAGGCTTGGTAGTCGTGCTAGTGATCCCGATAACTCCTTCTTAATCTCTCCAATTCTTCTGTAACCATCGTTGAGTACATATACTTTCGTATTTGTGCAAAAAACCATGCATAGTCATGGCAAGAAAAAAAAATTTTATAATAAAAAAGGAAGGACGCTGGTCTCACTAGGAGGGATGGGATGCACTCTACAACTACCAGCTTAATTCCTTCCAGACCAAAGAAATAGCCACTGTCTTAAGTACCTTGTTTGTAGACGAATATGCAATTAGTTATGCAGGTGCGGCACCACAGGTAGATTACTCTCCTGGTAGCTTCGAGTGGGGTTAGATTTATATGCTCTTCTTTTTTTACCACATCTTGGGGAACTGTACATCTTTTACCTCTATGGTGTTCATTATGACAGAAATCACTGAGGATAAACCAGGAAAGCAAATACTGCTCTTAGGAAATGAAGCAATCACACGCGGTGCTCTTGAGGCAGGTGTTGATGTCGCAACAACCTACCCGGGGACACCTTCATCGGAGATTGCTGATACGTTTTCTATGATCGCAAAAGAAGCAACCCGGCAGAAAAAAGACCCTGGTTTTTATTTTCAATATTCTGTCAATGAAAAAGTTGCCTTGGAGGTCGCTGCTGCTGCGTCCTTCTGCGGATTACGGTCGCTTACTTGTATGAAACATGTTGGTCTGAATGTCGCCAGTGACACATTCATGACATATATGTACGTGGGCTGTCGCGGCGGTCATATTATCGTTTCTGCAGACGATCCGTATTGTCATTCGTCGCAAAACGAACAAGACAATCGGTACTTCGCGTTGTTCGGCGGTGCGCCGATGCTTGAACCAACAACACCACAGGAAGCAAAGGAGATGACCCGGATTGGTTTTGATATTTCAGAGCAGCTCCACCTACCCCTGCTTTTGAGAACCACCACGCGCCTCAACCATGCACGGGGACCAATCATCCTGAATGCGTTACAGAAACCACGCAAGAAAGGATATTTCACCAAAGACCCTTTACTAGTCACTGTTCCGTCCACTGCACGAGTAAAACACCCGGTTCTTCTCAAACAGCTCGAAGAAGCAGAAAAACTCTCGGAAAAATCACCATTCAATGAAATAATCACGATAGGAAAACCAAAAGACATCGGAATTATCGCCTCAGGTGTCTCCTACACCTACGTGAAAGAAATGGCAGAGGAACTTCACCTCAATGTGAAGATCTTAAAACTTGGGATGACCCATCCGCTGCCACGGAAGATGTGTGAAACGTTCATCAACTCATGTTCTTCCCTTATCATGGTTGAAGAGTTAGAACCATTCCTTGAAAACCAGATGAAGGCACTTGCCTTTGATATCGGATCTGATGTGAAAATCTACGGGAAATCCTCCAGTCATTTCTCAAGACTCTATGAGTACACGCCTGATATCGTTGCCGAGGCGTTCTCAAAAATCTTCAAGGTAAAAAACCCGTTCCCAAAACCTGTTTTTTCAAAAATAAAAGTCCCAAGTCGACCACCTTCGCTCTGCCCCGGCTGTCCGCATCGAGCAACGTATTACGCGGTGAAAAAAGCAGCACCAAAAGATGCGATCTATCCAACCGATATCGGGTGCTACACGCTGGGGAAGGCTCCGCCGTTGGAGATGGCTGATGTGCTTCTCTGCATGGGGTCCAATGCTGGAATGGCGTGCGGTTTTTCCGTTGCGACTCAACAAAAAATCGTCTCTTTCATGGGCGACTCTACCTTCTTCCACTCCGGAATCCCACCAATCATCAATGCGGTTCATCATAATCACGATGTGGTCATCACCATCCTAGATAATCGAACGACCGCAATGACCGGTCATCAACCACACCCCGGGACACCATTTGACGGTATGGGCAGACCAGCCAGGCTCATCAACGTCGAAGATGTCGTGAAAGGATGTGGCGTCCAACATATCGAAATAGTCGATCCCAATAAGATCAAAGAGACGACTGCTGCGTTTAAGAGAGCACTTGAATTCAAAGGTCCGTCTGTTGTCGTGAGTAAATCACCCTGTATTTTGCTTGAAGTTCAGCGGAAGCGGAAAGCCGCAGAAGAAATCCAGTTATTTCATATTAATCAGGAGATTTGTAAGCGATGTAAAACCTGCATCGGCAGGTTTGGTTGTCCTGCGTTGTATTTTGCTGAGGATGGAAGCGTACACATTGATGCAGCCCAGTGCAACGGGTGCGGAAACTGCGTACAAGTCTGTCCCTTTGGTGCGATTTCAGCGGAGGGAAGCACATGAGTAAGAAGATCAGCATTGTTCTTACTGGTGTGGGGGGTCAAGGAGTGATTACTGCGGCAAATATTCTGGGGAAGGCTGCGGTGAAAGCAAAAACCGGGGTGTTTGTCTCTGAGATTCATGGGATGGCGCAGCGTGGTGGCGCAGTCGTCTGTACCGTACGGATGGGGGGTGTATCCAGTCCGTTACTTCCCAGTGGTACCGCTGATGTACTATTGAGTACAGAACCGGTTGAGGCACTCCGAAATATCTGTTATGTAAATAAGAAAACAAAAGTGATTACTGATATCAACCCGATTATTCCGTTTACCGTTGCTGTAGGTGGGGAGCAATACCCAAAGCTTGACGAGATTTTTAAAGAAATATCTGCTCACGCAGAATTGTATAAGGTCGATGCATTAAAGATTGCAAAAGAAGCAGGTGCAGTCATTACAAAAAATACGGTAATGCTAGGAGCTCTTGCTGCAAGTGGTGTGTTACCGTTCAAACCTGAGGTGTTGTTAGAGACAATCCTTGAGGACATCCCTGAGAAATACAAAGACGTCAATAAGAAAGCGTTTGAAGGCGGAATGAAAGCAGTACAATCAGCATAGCTTCTCATCATAATATAAAAAAAAAAGAATACCATTTAACAGAATATTTTACTTTTTATCCCATGAAGTTCCAAATCGGTTTTCTCCAACATTCCCTCAGAACATCGACACCAAGATCAATGACTGTTTTTTTCTTATCCTGAATTACGAGATGTTTTCCTTTGGTTTTTCCAAGCAGAGTAAACGTGACGTGTTCTTTTTTCAGCAGTTTTTCAAATTCGGTTTGCTTGTCTTTTTTTATTTCGACGATCCATCTGGTGTTTGATTCTGAAAACAATTTGAAGTCAGTACGTTGTTCGTTATTAATCTCTGAGACGTCGATGGTTGCGCCTCTGTCCCCGCCGATCGCCATTTCCGCAAGACAGACAGCAATGCCACCTTCGCTGACATCGTGACATGCAGAGATGTATCCTTTTTTTATGCAAGCCAAGAGTCCTTTCATGCTATGCTGTAGGATCACTGGATATGTTTTTGGAACAACTCCGCCTTCTACGTTCATGAGCTTGTAGTATTCAGAGCCGCCGAGTTCTTTCTCGGTTTGTTTACCGATGAGGTACACCAGGTTTCCTTCGGTCTTGAAATCACTTGTGATGCAGGTCCTGATGTCTTCGATGATTCCTACTCCAAATATCTCTGGTGTGGGAGGAACCGCGGTTTTCGTAGATTCATTATACAAACTGACGTTTCCTGAGACGTACGGTAAATCAAGTGCTCTGCCCATGTCGCCAAGTCCTCGACAGGCTTCATAAAACTCACCCATCCGCTCCGGTTTTTCTGGGTTCCCAAAGTTCAGACAATCAAGTAGCGAATCAGGTGTCGCACCGACAGAAACAAGATTACGGCAGGCTTCATCAACCGCTGAGCATGCACCCCAGTACGGGTCACGTTCCATGAAACGGGGGTTCACATCCGCGGTGACCGCAAGCCCTTTCCAGGATTCTTCTAAAGGTTTCAGCACGGTCGCGTCACCATGGGTCTCCAAACCAAGTTTACCCTGCAATGGTTTAATGACCGTGTTTCCTCTTACCTCATGGTCATACTGCCGGATGACCCATTCTTTCGAGGCAATATTCGGTGATGATAATACATTCTTCAATGAATTATTCAAATCAGGCAGAGGGAAGTCTTTATCGGTTTGATTTTGTTTTTTAATACAAAACGGCCGCATATCACAATCATAGACCGGGCCACCGGTCATGAACTCGAGGTCCATTTCAAGGAGTTTCTGTCCTTTGTAAAACACGCGGATTATTTGATCTTTAATGACTGTTCCAACCACTGCTGCAGTGACATCCCATTGTTTGCAGATATGCAGGACTTGTTCAACGTTTTCTGGTGCAACCAGCATCATCATACGTTCCTGGCTTTCCGATACCCAGATCTCCCATGGCTTGAGTCCTTCTTCTTTCAACGGCACAGTATCCAGGTGAATTTCCGCCCCCATGTTCGCGGAATATGCAAGCTCCCCAGAAACACAGGAAAGACCCCCGCCACCAAAATCCTTAAGCCCTTCTAACAGTCCTTTTCGGTTGCATTCGAGACAGGCATGAATCACCGGCTCTTTGGTAATCGGGTCTCCGACTTGTACTGCTGATCTGCTGCTTTCCTCACTTTCATCAGTCAGCTCCGCAGAAGCAAAATTAACGCCATGAATCCCGTCTCGACCGGTTTTCCCACCGACATAGATGTACACGTTGCCTGGTGCTTTCGCCCAGCTGTGCACAAGTTCCTCTTTTTTCATAATGCCGACACAGCCGACGTTCACCAGACAGTTACCGGTATACCCCTCATGAAAGTAGACTTGTCCAGCAAGCGTCGGGATCCCTATCCGATTCCCGTAATCACGAATACCGTCGACAACCCCTTTGAAGAGATAGACCGGGTGTTTGACTCCTTTCGGGAGTTTCTCCAGAGGATAATCCAATGGTCCAAAGAACAACGGGTCGATGTATGCGATCGGCTGAGCACCCATGCAGAGCACGTCTCGAACAATACCACCAACACCGGTTGCGGCACCACCGTACGGCTCGATCGCAGAAGGATGGTTATGAGACTCCAGCGCGACACAATAGTAATGATCCTTGTCAAACTCCATGACACCAGCGTCTTCACGGGCAATGATACGGTTTTCATCAACATTAAACACATATTTTTTCAATGGTACTTTTGATGATTTATAGCAACAATGCTCAGACCATGCTTGTCCAAGCGCCTGCAGCTCAATATCGGTCGGGTTCCGTCTCTGTTTTCCGAAATACTCCTTGATTCGTTTCATCTCAGGGAGTGCTAACGCAAGCTCCATCCGGTTGCTGATTTCAAGTAACTCTTTGTCAGAGGCAGCTTGTAGTTGTATTTCATAGGTTTCAATATCTGCTCTGAGTTTTTTGAATAAACTGTCTAATTGCACAACAACTCCCCTTCTTATTTTTCTTCTATCGTTATCTCATAATTATGAATCACCGGGTTGGTAAGTAACCGCTGGCAAATCTGTTCGACGTCTTTTTTCACCTGGTTTTTATCTGTTCCATCGACAGTGAGATCAAAAGTCCTAATGGTTTTCGCGTTCTTCACTTTCGGAAAACCAAGGAGATGGATTGCTTTCAGGGTGTTGACACCCTCTGGGTCTGAGATACCTTTCTTGAGTTGGATGGTTACTTTGGCTTCGAACATAAGATCGCATCGCCTAATCTGAAAATAGATAGATTAAAGTATCGTTCCTCAGAGTTTTTTAAACACTGTTAAAACCTGTTTTTTAAAATCTTCAAGACTTCCGTTGTTTGAGATTATAATATCTGCGTTGGCAATGACTTTTTGCAGGCCCCAGCGGATCTCCCGTTTATCCCGCTCCTCTAAATCTTTGAGGTTCTTGCTGTCATCGGCTCTTCCTCGAGAAATCGCTCTTTTTCTTCGTAACTCATCTGGTGCGTCAATCGCGATTACCAGGAAATCCATTCCAAGTTCTTTTTTAAAATACTCGATTTCCTCCATGTTTCGTACGCCATCGATAACGAGAAGAGGTGATTTTTTCAAGGAGCGAATTTTCTCTACGGTCCGTTTCGCCCAGATTGCCATACCATGTTTCTCGCGCATGCTATTAGCGACGTCTCCAACGTTTTTGTCATCGAGTGGTTTTCCTTGTCGTTTGGTTTCCTCCCAGACCAAATCACCCATGCGGATGACCGGGATTCCTTTGTCTTTTGCGAGCTGTACTGCCTCTGATTTTCCTGAGGCAGGCATACCGGTGAACACGATGATTTTCATTGATGTCTCCTTTTTTTTTTTGGTAAATAATGAGTGCAGGGGAAGAGATGTGAACACTAATTTACTAGTATGTTCCTCTTTTTTCCCCTGTCGATTATACATCATCATCTTTATTTGGAACCTCGACGGGAGAGCAACATAATATACTAGTAAATGTCTCCATTCTGCTTATCCATGTATATTTTTACTAGTATAATTGATAATCGGGCCATTCAATTATCCGTTTAGATTATGCCATCCATCTAGGTGGGAATGCTGAAAAAAGTTTCACTTCGCGAAATGACGCTACATTTACGCCCGTACTGGGATTTTAACGCGTAAATGACGTCACATTTTAAGGTTCCATATCTGTTGATTCCTAAATATTTCTGTATGCTTCGAATTGTATTTACAGTGTTAATCCCTGAACGAGTTATCTTTTTGTCTGATCCTATTAGAAAGAAGGAACTACGGGTACAACCCTCATATAAAAGTGTGGGGAGAGAGATTCGAACTCGTATTTGTCAACGCATTATACTCGGATAAAGATAAAACAGGGAAAAGAAACGAACATAGCTTTACTCGTAAACAGGTGTTCAAATCGTTGTTCATAAAAATTTTGTGTTTTTCTCCTGTTGAATATAGAAAGGCATGTCGGGGGCGAGAACATATCCCTGGGGTTATGATTTTACCTCTAAAAAACAGTTAAAATCGTGCCATAGTTTTACAGAATTCCCATATGTTAGATTTCAGATATGGGGGGTACATGATAAATGAGAAAGATGTTTTTATCGTGAAAAGAGCGTCTTTTTTTTATTTTTTTCGCTTAAAAATGAAGTAACTGTTATATTCCAAAGCAGAATGGACGATACATAAGTTCAAAAATTGTAAAAGAACAATGGAGGTATAGAAAATGCCAGCATTTAAGATGGAAGATCTACGGAATAAACCTGTTTTCGATAGTAATGGAGTGCAGGTAGGTAATATAATACTAACACAACAAGATAAGAAGACGAAATTAGTAAGTACAGCTCAATTACAGATAAACCCTAACTTGAAGATAAAGTACCCCGACATATATAGAAGT
>JAPKYG010000117.1 GCA_026394435.1 Methanobacteriota archaeon
ACATGTCGAATCGATTGAAGCTTATTCATCCCTAGAGACCGAGCCGCGGTCATTTGACCAGATTCAATAGATTGTATTGATCCTCTTAGATATTCAGCTTGGTATGCCCCGCTGTTGATAGCTAATCCAATTAAGGCTGCCTGAAGTGGTGAAAAGATTATTCCTACAGAAGGAAGACCAAAATAAATAATGAACAACTGTACAAGGAGTGGCGTGCCACGGATCAGTTCGATGTATCCCACACAGAAGCCATTAACGATTTTATTGCCATAGACACGACCTAACGCAAGGGTAATCCCTAAGAAAAAACCAACGGCAATTGAAACAAAGGTAAGGAGAAGTGTGTATCCTAAACCACTCATAAGATTTGGCAGTGAATTCAGGAAGAATTGACCAAAATCAGTTGCCATTTATCCTCCTGTCTCTTCTTCGCCATATAACGCACCTATTCTCCCAAGGAACTCTCTCGTTCGCGCTAATTTTGCATTCGTAAACATCTCTTTTGGCGGGCCTTGTTCAACAATAACGCCGCCTTCCATGAAGATAATTTCATCGGCAACATTTCGCGCAAACCCCATTTCATGAGTAACGACAAGCATAGCTACCTTACCGCACAGCGATTTCATGACATCAAGGACGTCACCAATAAGTTCAGGGTCCAGCGCTGACGTCGGCTCATCAAATAAAATGACATCAGGGTCCATTGCTAATGCTCGCGCGATTCCTACTCTTTGTTTCTGCCCACCGGAAAGCTGTGCCGGGTATTGACTTGCTTGGGCGTCCAAACCAACTCGGGTAAGTTCTTGCAATGCTCGTGTTTTTGCTGCTTCTTTTTCTATTCTTTTCACTTTTTCTAACCCGATGCTTACATTTCGTAATGCGGTGAGATGATTGAACAAATTGAAATCCTGGAACACAAATCCTATTTTTTCTCGGATTTTATTGATGTTTGTCTTCGGATTCGTAATTTCTTCCCCGTCCAGCCACACCTGACCTTTGTCAGGGGGGCTGAGCTGGTTGATACAGCGCAGAAGCGTGCTTTTCCCGGTTCCACTTGGTCCAATGATGACCTTTGTTTCCTCTTTTTCCATGGTAAATGAGACGCCTTTGAGAATCTCAACGTTGCCATAGGCTTTGTAAATATCCTTTACCTCTAGCACTGCCATAGATGCTTCCTCCTTTGTTTCATCGGTGGGCCTCCACCTGATATCCCGCCATCTGATATTTTTTTTCGACATAGCGGAGGATTTTATTTGCTGTAAACACAAGTAAAAAGAAAATGAGGGCGATAAGTAAAAACACTACAAGAACCAGGTCGGGGTCTCTTACCTGGATGTACCGGCCTTGTCTCATTAATTCAATAACACCGATACCAAACGCAAGTGAGGTATCTTTAAGAAGAATCGTGAATTCATTTGACCATCCCGGGATTGAAAGTCGAAGCATCTGAGGCATTATCACATGGCGAATAGCTTTGAGTTTACTCATCCCTAGCGAGTATGCTGCATGGATTTGTCCTTCAGGGATAGAGTTGATTGCCCCACGATAAATCTGTGCTTGATACGCTGAACTTCTTAGCCCTAGACCGAGCACTGCAGCGGTGAATGCATTAAAGTTTATACCAATCTGAGGAAGCCCAAAATAAAGGAGAAAGAACAAAACCAAGAGCGGTATTCCTCGAAGAACTTTCTCATAAATTAAAATTAAATAAGCAAGCGGTCGTGATGCATAGGAGCGACCGGTTGCAAGAACGATTCCAAGAGTCGTCCCAAGTACGATACCAAATGCAGTAAGAAGAAGGGTGATTAAAAGCCCATCAAAGAGTGAAGGGAGTGATTCTATCAGCGTTTCAAGCGCCAACGGATCACTCCAGGTCCAAGTTAGGTTGTAAAGTATTTCTCAACGAGTTCCTCCCAATAGGTCGTCGCCATAACCGCCGTTAATCCTGTGTTGATCTTATTTACTAACTCTGCATTACCTTTTTCCACCGCAAACCCGTATGATTCATTGGTCGTGATGTTCAGCACTATTTTTACATTTCCACTCTTTGCAAATGCTTTTGCTACAGGTGAATCGATGACAATAGCACCAACTCGTGAAGGCCCGATAATCAAATCAGCGACAGCATCAGTGTAAAGATCATAGCTCCTGAATTTATCGTTATTTAACATTCCGGTTGCTACGAGAGTATCGTTCACCCAAGCCCATCCGGTTGTTCCGGTTTGGGCACCAACTGTATAATTTTTAAGATCTTCAATTTTTGTGATAGTTACGTTCGCTCCTACTTTCACGAGTACTGCTTGGTTTGCATCATAATAGGGGATACTAAAGTTAACCTGCTGTTTTCGTTCATCAGTAATTGTCATTGCTGCAGCGATGACATCAATCTTCCCGGTTTGTAGTGCCGGTATCAAAGAATCAAACCCTATGTCTTGCACTTCAACAGTATATCCTTGGTCAGTAAGGACTTTTTTAATCAGATCAATATCAAATCCGATAATGGTTCCATTTGTGTCTTTGTATTCAAAGGGGGGAAAATCAGCTGATGTTCCCACAATGATTTTGTTTTTAGTTTCTTGCGTGCATCCTGACAATGCAACAGTACCTATCACCATTGCGAGAACCAGGACGATTGAGAATATTTTCTTATCGTTTTTCATAATTTACCTCACCCTCAATTTTTTAAAGATAATGGTCTTTGTATTATTTAAATATTGTAGTTATAAAAAACTTTGTTCCCTAAGAGGACAAAAACAACGTACATCATTACCTGGTGAGATATTTCACAAGCCCAGGCGTAATGACGGGTTTATTCTCAATTATGGGATATCCAAACGGTAGTATAGTAGAATGAATTTGATCATGGATAATTTCTATTTCTCGGGCGATTTCGATGTCTTTGAGGTTCAGACCCAGACAGATTGCTTTTGTGACAAACACGGCACCATCGATGGAGAGTTGGAATTTCCCAAGGTGTCGTATTTCAAAATCTGATTTGTCACTGATTAGTTTTTTTGTGCGTCCTTGTGGTTTTTCATAGCCGAGAAGTCCGCCGATAATGATTACATCACAACGTGAACAATCATTTGGTGTGAGAGGTTTCTTTGCTTGAGGATCAAGGACAATACATTTTTTGTTGGAAAACACATCTTTTGCTTTTTCTTTTTCAACCTGGCCAAGCTTTTGGAGGGCTTGTGTTGTTTTTTTGTTCGTTATTCTAGTGAAGATAAGACGGCCTTTCCAGAGTTTCACAGCGTGTTTGTATTCAAGCAGCAGCCATTCCGAAAGTTTTGGTTCGCAGTGTTCAATGACAAGGAATGGTTGTTTTTTCATAGCTGGAAGAATGCGTACGGAGGAGGGGGGTAATAATGATTCCTGCGAAAAAGTATTTGAATCAAATGAGTATCGATGGTATGGTTCTATGGATCGAATAGGGTCGTATGAGGTAAAACCGTTTTCGAAAGCTCGTCAGGATATCGTATTGGTATCACAGGAGGGAAAACGACGACTGAATGTGTATGCGTTACTTGAGTTTGATGTAACCAAGGCTCGTGAGATAATCGTGAAGTCAAAAGGAACAGAAGATATCTCGTTCACCGCGTGGATCATTAAATGTGTCAGTCAAGCAGCCAGTGAGCATAAACAGCTTAATGCGTATCGATTAGGTAAAAAGAAAATCGTGTTCTTCAATGATGTTGATATTCCTATACCGGTTGAACGTGAGATAAATGGTGAAAGTCGGCCACTTGCGTATATTGTCCGGAAGACAAATACGAAGACTGTTGTTGAAATCACTAGGGAAATACGACAGGTTCAATCTCAAGTAATTGATCCATCGATTGAGGTGCTTGGGGAGAATCTGACTCGTCTGGAAAAAATGGTGATTCATGCTCCTGTTTTTATTAAGAAAATTGGTCTTCGTTTAATGAGACGACAAGGTCTGTTAAAAAAGAAACATCTAGGGACTATTGGAGTGACCTCGATTGGGATGAAAGGTCGGTTCCCAGGGTGGGTGATTGGGATGGGTGGACCGATTGCAACGCTCGTTGCTGTTGGGGGGATCATGAAGAAACCAGGGGTGGTTGATGATAAGATCCTTATTCGTGACTATCTCCATGTCACCATTGTAGCTGATCATAGCTTAGTTGATGGTGGTCCTCTTGCCCGATTTATTTCACGGCTTACAGAACTTCTAGAAACCGGGTATGG
>JAPKYG010000004.1 GCA_026394435.1 Methanobacteriota archaeon
GTTACCATGTTATCGGTAAGTGAATCGTGATCAACCGTAATACAAAACGGTGTTCCTATCTCATCCATTCGTGCATACCGTCGTCCAATGGTCCCGCTCTCATCATAGAACGTGGCGATTCCCATAGTCCTCAGATTGCTATCTATTTCTTTTGCAATCCGAACGAGCTTGTCATCACCAATCAACGGAAAGACCCCTACTTTAATAGGTGCGACCCAAGGATTGAGTTTCAGAATCGTGTATTCCTCATCCTTTTTCTTTCCTTCAACATAGTTGTGCTCAAGAATGAAATAGAGGATCCGATCAATCCCATAGGACGGTTCAATGACATGAGGGACAAATTTTTCACCAATTTGTTTTTCTTTGACCGCTACGATGTCGTAACAGTCTTTCGGGATATCGATTGATTCGCCATCGATGGTCATCGTGATTTTTTTAGCGGTGGTTGTTTCCATCAATTCAAGCTGTTCCTTGATTTTTCCTGCCTTTCCTGAGAATCGCGGTCCGAGGATGTTCATCTTCGGAACTACTTTTTTTATCGTCACTTCTCTGGGCTCTTCGAACGGCCTTAGCGCATACATATCGACGCTCGAAGATACTATATGAGCGTTCAGATCATAGGCAGATCGATCAGCGATACCGACGCATTCCACCCAACCAAATCGTTCGCTATGCAGTTCTGCATCCCAACATTCGGTTGCGTAGTGTGCAAGCTCGTCAGCCGCATGTTTCCGAAATCGAAACTTCTTTGGATCGACTCCTGCTGAGAGAAGAAAGTCTTGTGTGAGATACATATAGTACGCGAGGGCTTGATTGTTGATGATTTTTTTCTTTACTGCATCTGCTACCGACATTTTCCATTCTTTTTCATTATCAAAAAGATATAACTCTTTGTCTTTTATTGTGTCAAAATAAGGATGTGTCTTATCTTTTGGATCGAAGAATACCTCAGCTTCCGCCATGGAAAACTCTCGTTGCCGGAGCGTCCCTTGTCGGGGAGATATCTCATTACGATACCCTTTTCCGATTTGGACAACCCCAAATGGGAGTTTCTTCCGGTTGTACTGGTAGAGAAGATGGAAGTTGGTGAAAATCCCTTGTGCGGTCTCCGGTCGTAAGAATGCTTTTCGTCCTTCGCCAATGCCAATAGTGGTTGCAAACATGAGATTCACCGGGTGCGCATCTTGTAATGCTGAACCACAGGTTGGGCAGATGATCTTTTTTTCCTTAATTGCTTGTTCAACGGAGAGACCTTTCTCGATGATATCTTCTACTTTGTATGAGCGTTTACATCTACCGCAATCGATGGTGAGATCGGTGAATTCTTCAACATGCCCAGATGCTTTCAATACTTCATACAATGTAATGGTTGGTGTAGCAATTTCAATACAATTATCCTTCAGCAGATAGAAATGTCTCCAGAGATTCTCGACATTGTTTTTCAATTGAGAACCAAGCGGTCCGTAATCATAAAACCCTGCGATACCGCCATAGATTTCAAATGATGGATAGATAAATCCCCTCCGTTTGGCTACCATCATAATTTTATCGTAGATATCTTGAGGCATCAGCGGAATTCTCCCACGCTAGCTAAGGAAATTCATTTGGAGGATTTAAACATGCATGCCATCAGATCAATATCAGTTACCATGCCGATTAATTTGTTTTCAGGGCTGACGACTGGAACATGACTGATCTTGTTCTTTATCATCTTTCGTGCGATTTCAGAAATCGGATCGTTCTTATACGCTTTAATAACGTTCGTAATCATGATTTCTTTCACGGCAACCGGTGGCAAATCAACCTTTGTTGTAGAATAATACAACCGGATCGTGTCCCTGATTCCTTCCCAGGTCCAATCATCTTCGTCACCGCCCATACCCAGATTGGTTTGAGACACACTTTCTTTGATATGGCTGAGTTTAAACAGATCACCTTCGCTTACAATACCGCCAAGCTCACATTCTTTATTAAGGATTGGAAGTGCGGTCTCACTGGTCACATTAATGATTTCCATGATAATCGTAATCGGAGTTTCCTGATACACCGGGACAAGATTTTTTGTAAAATAGTTATCCACGATATCATCATATTTATCGTCCAATGCTTTGAGGACGTCGGTGGGACTGATGATACCAACAAGATTTTTCCTCTTATCAATAACCGGGAGACCATGGATTCGATTTTCATAGAGAAGCTTTGCAGCAGCTGACAAGTCTTCGTCTTTCATCACGGTGTACGGATTCGTACTCATAATCAACGCGATTTGCTCTTCATCGGGGTTCTTGAAAATATCAGAACGGGTGAGAACACCAACAACTTTCTTTGTGTCTTTCTTAAGAATCGGCATCCCGGATACATTATGTTTGGCAAGAATTTTTAATGCTTCTCTGATGGTACCAGGAACGTATCCAACGATTAGTTCTTTTGACATCGCGTCTTCAATTTTCATCATTATTGTCCCTCTCATCCCTACCTATTTTGAAACGTATAACAGTTTTAAAGAGTCCCTCTCTAAAACGATAAATTTTTCTGATAGGTCGCGACCCTGAATGCAGTCATCTAAATTTAAAGCTTTCCTTGGAGTATATGTGACATTTGTCAACAACTCTTCAAGAGCGAACAAACCAGTCTTCAGTAACACCCGCACTTCCTGAATTACATCCGGGGTATTAATCATCGCATTATCGGTTCCAAGCAGAAGAGGAACACCAGTCTTTTTCATGAGTTTCAGGTTGTTTTTCAAGTGAAAAAACATATACGATCGAGGGCATACCACGATTGGTATATTAGCGTCGTTCACTCGATCAAGGTCTGCCTTAGTCGCAGCAATCATATGCACAAGCAAATTCGGATGTAGATCCAAAATTTGATCGATATCTTCACATACAACCTCGCTTGCATTCAATGCAAAAAGCTTCTTTTTTTTTCGTACATGCTTTGTTATCTTCTCAATTTCAGAAGGCTCCCAATCAGAGATACTGCTCAAGCCGATTCCATCGGAATTCTGCAAAAGCTTATCAAGTCCCTCTTTTTCGTAAATCATCTGAGATGGCCTTGAAAGAACTACT
>JAPKYG010000143.1 GCA_026394435.1 Methanobacteriota archaeon
GGATTCTTCTTTCCACCCTCATTTTGTTCTTAGTAATTCTATCGAATAGAAAAATTTTTATTATTATTAATCGTCTTTTAGAGTTTTATATTAATTTGGAAGATTCATTATTCTTTTAATCTGATGATAAAGATTGGATGATTGCACTATAAATGATATATATTAAAAATGATATTAATTTGTTCGTCTGGGGGGTGGTATTGTAGTGGGCGGGTTTCTGCTCACTACAATGCCTTCTATCTGAATTTCGTGACTAGAAAACATACAAGCCATTTTTTTCTTGTAAGAAATAATTTATTGTTTTAGTTGCTTGAGTACAAAGCGGAGGACGTCATCAAATAGCGGACTTTTTGGTATGAGACCATGAAGTTCTGATTGCCAAAGATTCTTTATTGATGTAGCTTGGCTGGTAAATTCTTCTGCATCAAATGTTTTTTTGTAATAAGAGAGTTTTTTGTTTATAAGGTCATACTCCAATGAAATTTCTTTCTTTAGGAGGAATGATATATCATAGAGATCTCGTGCTCTACCTCGAATCATCATCGCTCTTACTTTTTCTGCAAGAATCTCTTCTTTTTTCAGGACTGGAACAGTAAATGGTCGTAGATCATCATAGATGGGAACGATCTCTTTTATATCTGGGGGAAGGACGACATCATTTCTCTCCGATATTTCTATGGAGATGATCGATTCACTCAATGGTCCTTTGTAGAGGGGGCCTTGTGCTTTCACCTTTAAGATTTTTCCTGCGAGTGATTTTTTTGTTTTCATTTCATGGATAATATGGATAACTGTAAGCACATCCGAGAGTGTTGTTTTTAATTTGGCTTGATCATATTGTTTGAATCTTGTAAAGTCGAGGTCTTCAGAGAATCGATCCAGCCCATAAAAAAAGAACAATGCTGTTCCTCCCTTAAAAACCAGTTCGTCAGCCAGAGCAGCATACACTCCAGCAAGTGTTGCGGTCTGCAGATAATGTTTCTCCTGTTGGTATGGTTTTAATCTATTAACTTTTGCCAGTCGAATGATTTCTTCAGGAGTAATCATAGTTTTTCCTCCTGTTCAGAGATTTTTAACTCCATCAGTTTTGCATAGCGGACCAACTTTTTCTTATTTATCTTTTCGATAGTTTGTAGCAGATGGCCATACTTATACGTGATATCAATAAGCGCTTTTTCTTTGTCAGCAACCCAGAGAGAGTACCCGCGATACTTTATCGCTTCAAATCCGAAGAACGCTTTCTTTGGTAAAGAGACGAAGGTTACTCCCTCCACTTTTTTCTTCACTCTCCTAGGTACGACAACATGGATGGTAGATGGTATCTGGTCTATTGCCTTATGTAGGTAGAGTGCGGCGTTGAATGAAATGTAGGAGTTCGGGATAATATACGAGGCATTCAAGAATGGATCCTGCTCTAACGCATAGATACCTTTTGCGACTCTGAAGAGAAGTCCTTTATCAACCATTCGTTTGATGGAAACAATAGCACATGATTTTTTTAAGTGAGATATCCGTGCGATTTCATTCGTTGTAAAGACAGGATTTTTCTTTTTCCTCAGTTGTTCAAGAATCTCGTAGATATTCATGGTTTTATGGATCATTCATCGTGCTTATAAATATTGCCCCTTAAATAACAAAATTGTTATTTTGTGGGCACATTTAGCTGTTTTTTTTGAAGTAACAGATAGCAAAGTCTTCATTATTCGGTCCATATCAGATAGTGTTCGAAACGTTATGATATAACTACTTAGAAAAAACAGTGATTCCGACGTATATTCCGACAAACGTACAAAAAATGTGTCATTTTTGGAATTTTGAAGGATTTTCCAGGAGTGGGGCTTTATGTTTTTCAGGAGTATTACTTGAATTGAGGGAAAAAAGAATGAACGGAATACACGAATACGGGTTTGAAACCGGCTTCGAATCACGTCCATATGCAGAAATGAGAGACTTTCAAAATCGAAACAGATTCATCTATGAAACAATACAGCTTCGAAAACCTTCTTTTAAAGATTTGAACGCTGTTCAATATTTATCCTCGGTTGAATCCAATATCCCAGATGAATTGATTTCTACTCAAAACTTCACAGAAATAAAGAAGCTTGCGTCTCATTTCACAAGAGGTATCACCAGTTTCTTCGGATTTGAATCTCGCCTGAATTCTCCTGATGCACGAGCTGATTATTTGTTTGCGGTCTCTTCACAAAAGGGTGAACGGGAAGCTCTTGCAAACCTTATTAGAAGCGGAGAATTACCAGAAGAATTCATGAATAAACCTGAATGGCAAAACGCCTGCAAGTTAGTTCTTGAATGGGTAAATCCAGACTCGATCCTTTACAACAATATTCTTGGTCTTTGGTTTGAATTTGACATGATAGAGAACTCATCAGAGATACCGGTTCCTTGTATCTTTCTCCACACAACACCGCTACGTATTGATACTCCGGAGGATATGAAAAAATTTACCTGGCTCACTGATACGGCATTGCCTCTGCTGACAGGTCACCACGTCTCTGAAAACATAGAACGACAATTAATCCAAGCCGTTCAACAATTACCTGAAGGAGCCGTATTGATGGATACTGGCGTAATGCTCTCCCGTTCAACATCAGGAGTGCGCTTAATTATTGCCAGAATATGCCCAGCAAAAATTATTCCTTACTTAACAGCGTTAGGATGGTCAGATATCAATAAAGAGATTTGGACTCTTTTAAAAGAACTTGAACAGCAGGTCACCCGTTTAGTACTTCATATCAACATCACAGAAACAGGCGTTGATTCTAAAATTGGACTTGAAAGTTCCTTTTCCCCGGATCTTTATCATCTTGAAACACGATGGTCATCATTCTTTGATTACCTGGTGAAGAAGAGAGTCTGTCTTCCAGAAAAAAAGGGAGCACTACTCCAATTCTCTGGTGTTGAACAAGAAAACCCGAGTTATGATTTCAATCTAACATCATACAAGGCGGCTGCCAGGCTCTCTGATAGCGATTTTTCGAGTGCTCTGGTCAGATATATCAGTCATATAAAATTCATCTCCAAACCAAACAGCCCCTTAGAGGCAAAAGCCTATTCTGGTGTAAGACTCTTCGGGCGTCCATACAAATCAACAGGGCAATCGCTGGAAGGAATTTACTAACTATGAAACGAAAAGAATTGAAAACAATAGATGAAATATCCTACGATTCCTACATCCCCACCTGCGTACTCAGATGCGAAAAACGTCTTTATAGGATAGGTAACATCAAATCAAAGAGGAGGGTTCAACCCTTTGAATAGATATATTAGTCACTCGGTCTCATTTGAAAACGTCGGAGCAGCACGAGAAATCGAGTTGGAAAACAAACTGATTTCTCCAGAGTATCAATTGTATCACGAAGAACATACAAGAATGTTCAAACATTTACCATTAAAAAGCATTCTTGCAAGTAATTACCTCTGCAAAGCTGAATCCTATCTCGCTCATCTGATCTCTCCGGAAAAATTTCAGGATATCCTCTCAATCGCCAGGAATTTCCCTGGTAATGTAACGAGTTTTCTTGGGTTTGAAATCCATTTGGGAGATGCTAAACAACGTGCAGATTGGGCGTTTGCGATTTCTGGTGCAGGAGGAGACCGAGAAGTACTCGTTAATCTGTTTAGAAATGGGAACCTGCCTAAACAATTTTTACAACAACCAGAATGGCGACATATCTCTGATTTTTCTACAGCGTGGGCTGATCAGAATTCTGTGCTGCAGAAGCAGGTAAAGTGCTTCTGGCTGGAATTTGATATGCCTGACACGCTTCCAGAGGTGCTTATCCCAAGTGTGTTCTTCGGACCAGAGAAATTACCAGAAGGGATTGCCTCAAATGAGACATCTCGATACACGTGGCTTGTTAGTACTGCATTGCCACTTCTGAGAGGTCGGTGCTTATCTAAAGCAATGGAACGTCGTGTGTTGAATTGTATCCAGAAAATCCCAGAGACTGCGTCACTCTTCCAAATCGGTACTATGCTGTCTCGTTCAACAAACGATGTACGTCTTTATATCAATAGAATTCATCTGAAGAAAATCATTCCCTATTTGAATGCTCTTGGTTGGTCCGATGAAACCGGGGAGTTCCAATCACTGATTTCTGACCTGGAAAACAAGGCTGATCGTTTTGTTCTAAGTTTCGATGTCACTGATGAAGGCATTGGTCCTCGAATCGGGTTAGAGTGTTCGTTTGCCTCAAATCGATTTCATGAGGAGACTCGTTGGAATAAGCTTCTGAATTATCTGGTAGAAAAAGGTACATGTCTCCCAGAGAAACGAGATGCACTCCTTCAGTACCCTGGTATAGAAAGCTCAGAAGATTTTTCAGGCAGCGTCATGAAGCCGCTTGCTTCAGCATCGCAACATCTTCAGGACATTCTGTCCGGCACTCTTATTCGGTACATTAGTCATATGAAGATTGTGTACCTGCCTAGCCGTTCTTTAGAGGCAAAAGCTTATCCTGCTGTAAGGCTGTTCGAACATTCCGATTTACCCCTCTATGAATAAAATTTTAAAAAAAAGGGAGTATCCTTCTCTTATATCTTCGGAAAGATTAATTGACTCCTATCAAATTATACTATTGTAAAAACGGAGGAATATCCTAGGTATGAAATTTGCTACAATTGGGCATCTTCTAGCTGAAAAGAACGTAGAGCAGTTCCCAGAATCCTGGATTCATGGAAATTTAATTGTTTCTCCAGAATTAAATGTTCATGGAATAAAGGGATATATCACTGGTTTAACCTTGACCGCACGACAGATGATGGAGCTCCCACGGGAGACGGTGCGAAAGCATATTCTTGATGCTGCGTTATTTCTCCAAAATGAATTAGGTGTGGAGGTTATTCAGCTTGGTGCGCTTACCACATCAGTAACAGATGGGGGAGTGTGGGTTGTAAAACAGAAAGAATACAGGGGTTATGTCAATCATGGTGATAGTTATACAGCAGCAGTAACCTGCCAAGCAACTCTGAAGGCTTTGAAGCTTTTTCAGAAAAATCCTTATGATCAAGTTCTTGCGATTATTGGAGCATATGGTGTTATCGGTGAAGCTGTTTCTAAAATCCTTGTTCCACAATTTCAACATTCGATTCTTATTGGACGGAGGCAAGAGAAATTCAAAAAACTTGAAGAGAACGTAAAAGGTGATTTTGAAACTACAGTTGAACTAAAAACAAAAGAAGCAGATATTATCGTGACTGCAACGAGCCATCCAACCGCACTTTTACGGTCAGAACATCTTAAGAAAAATGCGATTGTTGTCGATGTATCCCAGCCTCCTAATCTATCCTCTGTTATCTGTAAGCAGCGTCCTGATGTTTGTAGAATTGACGGTGGTCTTGTTGATTTTCCAATTAAAATCATAATACCTGGAATGCCTGTAGGGAAAAATTTTGCATGTATTAGTGAAGTCATCATGCAGGCCTTGGAAAATGAACGAGAAAACCATGTAGGATCAATTGATCTTAACCATTTACGAAAGACAGAGAAGTGGGCAAAGAAATATGGTTATACTTTGAATGAATTAACGAATTTTGGTAAAGCCTTATAAGAAATTCTTTAATGAAAATTATCTAAGTGTAAAAACCAATAAATTATTTCTTCTGATGCCCAAAAATTGCAGTATTAAAAGACATATTAGCATAGGTAATATCTTTTGTCGGAGAGTACGTTCCTTCACCAGCACTATAAAACAATAAAAATGATTTATCTTTGAAATAATTACACAGTTCTTCTTGAACAATATTTGTCTTGCGACCGAGAGTTTGTAAAATCGTCATGCATGTTGAGAACAAACCAAACTCTGGTTGTATCTCATCAAAATATTGTAAATTTTCTTTTACCGCGTTAACTAAATCCTTCCCACTGACTGTAAGAATAGACACTTCCCCGTCATCGATGATACATGGCACGATTATATAATCCTTCATAATAAGTGGCATAACGACGGGAACTGCTCTTCCGTTTCGTTTTAATGATATAGGATAATAAAGAATGGAATGTAACATTGTTTCTTCGGTGAGAAATCCTTCGGGCCAATCTAATAATCGTAATAACTCCGGCACCGCAGGCTTTCCGTTGATTTTGCATATAGCATGGTTTCCAGCACCTAGTTTAGTGATAGTAAAATTATGATTGGTCTCCTTCATCCCATGCGTTGTGCATACATCAAGGTCAAGATCTGTTGCCAACCCTAGATTCACCACTGAATTTGTCAAAATTTCATCATTAAAAAATTGATAATTTTTCATGGCTCGATAATCATCCATAGAAGTTCCAAGAATCATTTGATAGTCTGGTAATTGTTTTACTGTTTCTTCAAAAATTTCATCTTCTCTAGCTAGTCCTTTCTGAACCAACGCTTGTGAAAGACCAAGAGCCTGTATAGCAAATTTGCTTATAAAACCAGATCGAATGTACTTTTTTTGTCCTACTCCGGGAATACTTGGCATCACTGGTCCAGAAATAAAATTTAATAAAAATTTATTTTTATATGGAGATTCTTTCAAACTATCTTGAATCATCTCAGCACATTTTTTTGCAGCTCGATATGGATTTCTTTTTGTATTTCTTCCAACTCCAACTGCTACATCTATATTTGAGTAGGAAACAGCAAGAGCACTTGCTCCTCTTGAAAAACATCCGTAATTATTTACAAAACCAGCCACTGTTCCACCCACGAGCGGTGTGTCCTTTGGTAATACATCCCATACCCCATTCAGGAACTCTTGAAATCCGCCATATTTTTCATAATGTATTGTAGAAAACAAAAGGAAAAAACTAGGAGGTTCGCTCAATTTTTTAATTGCAGTTTCAGCTACTTCTCTTCCTGCCTCTCGTGCATCCCATTTCCGGGACATTCCTACTGCAGATTCTACTTTTGATTCCATCATGCGCCATCAAAGTGGGATAAATACCCACCACAGATTCAAGAGATTATGCATCCAACCTCTTCTTCATTCACCCTATTTATTCATCCTTTACGCGGTAACGTAAACCTCATCATCTTTTTTCTGAGAATCAGACTCCTTCTTCGGGTTTTCCATGACCTTGAGAATTTCCCTGCGTGCATTCTCCAGTTCCACCTCAAGCAAACCCTTATTTGCAAGCGCAGGAACAATCGCAACAAGTGCGCTCTCCGTATCAGGAAACACAAAAAACAAGACCTCATGGTCCTGCAGTCGAAACTCCATTTCACCAAGACCAATCTGAGAATACTCACCAATCACGCCAAACACAGAATCCATGGCACGATGAATACTATCCCAGATCTGATCCACCTCTGGTTTAAACCCATCACCAGACGGCATCACACTAATCATATTCCGCCGGGCAACCATACACGCTAAAATATCGTCAAGCTTCAGCAAATCATCAAGCACCCGGGCTATCGGGTCATCCTTCATCCAATCACCACCACTTCTATGTTATACTTTATACAACAACCGTATAAAAGGATTTCCCGTTCGTTCCCGACTCCTGGTTTTCGTATAAAATGTTTTAAATGCTCTTGCAGTTTGGTACAGAAGATGAAAATCAACATAACTGGAACAAAAATTGAGTTCAAAAAAGAACAAAATAGACTTGATAGGTTTGTTATTGATTTTACGTCACTGCTTAACAAACTACAAATAAAGTACGTGATTGTCTCCGGGTACATCGCTATCCTTTTTGGAAGAAGTAGAACCTCAGAAGATGTTGATATCATCGTAGAAAAACTGGATTTCAAAACATTCACTACGGTTTGGAACACCCTCTCCGATGGTTTTTACTGCATCAATACCAACGATGTCAAAGAAGCGTATGAAGACTACCTCTCCGGTGGTATCTCCCTGCGTTTTGCAAAGAAAAACACGTTTATACCCAACATCAAGTTTAAATTCCTAAAAATAGACCTTGACATCTGGACAGTTCAGGAACGAAAAAAAGTCGTCGTCAATGGTCACTATTTCTACATCGCACCATTAGAACTGCAGATCTCATTCAAGCTCCGTTTGGGAAGTGAGAAAGACATTGAGGACGCCAGACACCTCTACAAACTCTTCGAAGAAACCCTGGACATGACTCTCATTCAGGAATTCAACCGAAAACTTAAAACACAAACACTCTTTCAGAGGTATTTACAATGAGAACCCCACGTATCAATCTGAAAGAACTCGAAAAAATAAAAGAAGAAAATTTCAGAGAGCGACTAGAATTTATCGATAAATATGTGGAATGGATGAAGAAGACATCAAACAAGACCTGGAGTTCTCAGCAGAAAGATCTTATCGACTAAAACCATCTCTGGATACATCTTATAATTTTTTATACGCAGCAGCATCCAGCAGCGTATTGACTTCTGATTTATCCTTTACTTCGATTTCGACAAGCCAGCCGTCATCATATGGACTACCGTTAATGATCTCTGGAGAGTCATCCAGCTTCGTATTCACTGCAACAACCTTGCCACTCACCGGTGTGTACACCTCAGAAACTGATTTTACAGATTCAACGACGCAGAGCTCATCCCCTTTCTTGACTTCTTTTCCAACGGTTGGTAACTCAACAAAGACAATATCGGTCAGCTCTTCTTGCGCGTGGTCTGTGATCCCTATTTTTGCCTTGGCTCCAGTCAGCTTCACCCATTCGTGTGTCTTGGTGTATTTTAAACCATCTCTTACGTCATGTGTCATAGTAATCGAGACATGGTATTTCCTGGTTGTTTTAAACCTTTTCTGCATCAAGAATATATAAGAGAAAGAAGACGACAGCACCGAATTACACTATCATCAAAAAATGTGTGGAGCCATTTCCGAACAATCTTTTATCAGGTAGCAATCCTTTCGTATTTTTGCGCCCAATCCTTCGGAACAAACGGTGGTTTCATCACCTTTGCCTTCACCGGCTTGTCCCGTACCATGATATCAAGGATACTGCCTACCTCTCGTTTATCAGGCATGACATATCCCATCGCAATACCAATATTCAAACACGGTGACAACGTTCCACTCGTGACGATCCCAACAACAGTACCATCCTTCTGAATCTCACATTTATGACGAGGAATCCCCTTCTCAACACATTCCAGGCACGTCATCCGCTGATACGTCTCTTGTTCCTTTTGTTTTAATAATGCTTCTTTCCCGATGAATTCATGATCCCAAAAAATAGTCCACCCAAGCGTCGCCTCCAGAGGCGTCCGCCCACCCTCAAACTCGTTGCCCGCAAGCATAAAAGCCTTCTCCAGCCGCAACGTATCACGTGCACCCAGCCCAATCGGCTGAATCCCAAACTCATCTCCCGCTGAAAGAAGTGCGTCAAACACTACCGCTGCTTTCTTTGTTGGTGTAATCTGCAGCTCAAATCCAAGCTCACCGGTGTACCCGGTATGAGACAAAATACACTCGACATCAGCAACCTTCACAACCTGACAGCCAAAGAACTTCACCATATCAAGATCAGTCTGCGTCAACTTCTGCAGAGTCTCCTTTGATTTCGGACCTTGAATTGCAAGAATCACATACTCCCGGGAAACATCCTCTGCTTTTGCCTTCAAATGATGCTTCTTTGCCTGCTCATTAAGCCACTTGGTTACAATCTGATTCATCCCTGCATTCGGAATCATCATGAATTTCTCATTAAGATGCATGAAAATCGTATCATCGATAATCGTCCCATTCTCCCGCAAAATCGCGGTATACTGACTTTTCCCGTCCTCCACCCGAGAGGCATCCTCCACAGTCGTCAGACTAATCAGCTTTGCTGCATCCGAACCAGTAATCCACACGTTACTCATATGGGACACATCAAACAACCCGACCTTCTTACGAACTACGAAATGCTCCTCACGAATCGACGAATACTGGATCGGCATCTCAAAACCAGCAAACTCAGTAAATTTCGCACCAAGCTTCACTTGATTCTCATATAACGGAGATCGTAACACCATACCACGTTACCCCCCGCTTGTATATCACAAACCCTAGTTAATTATTTCGACAAGAACGTTCCCATAAACGTGGCAATATTTATAACAATGAAAGTCCTCTCCAACAGGAGAGAAACACTATGGAAAAAAATCCTATTGAAGAATATCTTTCGATGTTCAGAAACAAGGTCACAAGAAGCCAGCACAAATCACATCTTGATATCTTCTTTAAAACACTACACATCGAACACCCAGAGAATTACTTTGAATTGGAAGAAATTACGAAGGAGACTTGAAAACACTGTGGAATTCTATGGAGAACCACGCTACTGGAACTCGAAAGATGCGGTTCAGTTGTGTCGTTAACTTTATGTTGGATAATGATGTATTTATCAAACCACGCTTTCTGAAGAACATTAAGTCACGAACAAAAGAAAAGGAAAAGACGTAAAAAGTGACATGTTATAAGTATAAAGAAGAAGTGAAAACATGAGGATCGGAAGTATTAAGGAATATATGTGCAGAGACTGTAAATATTTTGAATACTCCGGAATTTATGTTGGTGAAGGATTGTGTCTTGCCAGTGGTTATAAAATGAAAAACGAAATCCCACTATTTTATGCAGGGGAGGAGGAATTAAAGAGTAAAGGTGAACAAATACCAGTATTTTTTTGTAAATACCATAAAAAGGAGCAAATAAAAAAAAGAAAGTATAAGGTAGACTAGAATAGTCTCCTCCGCCATCTCTTTTTCTTTTCTTTTTTTACATTGATAAATCATCTCATGGCTTATGAACTATTATCGGATTATCTTGCTGAAAACGTGGATTAAAACCGAAATCGATATCGCGCTGGTATGATTCATTATAAAAAATTTTACTTCCGTATACTCCGTAAAAATCGCGATTAAAAGGAAAAATACACTCCCTAGGTGTTGAAGTTCTACGATAAAGGTTCTTCCTTACAAAGTTCAACCTCCATGTTAATCATTATCACACCTTTTAAGTGTAATGAAGGCCCATCTCCTTCGCTGAGGTAACAGATATGATGAAAGAAAACATGCAACAGAATAGACTGGTAAATACTGCGACGTCTGCCACAATAGTTCGACAAAACTATTTATCAACCACACTTCATAAGGGAAAACTATGCAACCAACAGAACATTCAGGGATTTACAAAAAAAACGATAAACTCTTCACACAAAACCCAGAAGCCTGCAAAGGAACCAGGGTCTACAATGAACAACTCATCACCGAAGACAACACAGAATACCGATCCTGGAATCCGTTCCGCAGTAAACTTGCTGCAGCACTGCTCAAAGGACTTTCCATTGACATCGCAACAGACGCACAGATCCTCTACCTTGGGGCAGCGACGGGAACTACGGTCAGCCATCTTTCTGACATCATCACAAACGGCGCCATCTACGCAGTTGAAACATCACCGGTCGCAGCAATAAACCTGCTCAAAGTCAGCGAAAAAAGACCAAACATCATACCGATTCTTTCAGATGCGAACCATCCAGAACGATACCAAAGTATCGTCCCACCGGTCGACCTCATCTACCAGGATATCTCCCAACGAAACCAAGCGGACATCTTCACCCGCAACATCACAGCCTACCTCAAACCAAAAGGAATTGGGCTCATCATGGTCAAAGCCCGAAGCATAGATGTCGCACTCAAACCAAAACAAGCATACGAACTCGTCTGCACCCACCTCCAACAACAGAAACTCAAAATCAAAAAAATATTTGAGCTTGCACCATTTGAAAAAGATCATGCGGCAATACTCATCATACAATAAAAAACATAAAAAAATTTAGATGTTAATGTATATTTCCTTGAGCATCTTATTAATACTATAAAACGGTGCATCCAACAAAAACGTTTTAAACTCATTATTCGGAAGAAGTGGGGATTTACAAATTATCTGTGCCTTATTTACATGTTTCGAAATCTCCTCAAGATACAGTTTTTTAATCTCAGGTGATCTCTTCTCAATCTTCTTACGAATCGATCGAGTCTTAATAGTACCGTTTTTCGCAGACCTCCTCTCAAGCCGAGCCAAAAGCGGGATAACCACACTATCAATCATCTCGCCCCTCTCAAGATCAACTAAATCATCAGCAAGCTGATACGCAAATCCTACTTCCCTGCCGTACTCCGCGAGGATGTCCGCGATCTGATTAGACGCGTTCGCCCAATATGCAGCAGCCTTACACGTCGCAGAAAACAAGGTAGCTGTCTTCAAATCAATAATCCGACTGTACACCTGGAAGAACTTTGAATCCGCAGTGATATTGATATCCTGGAGATCTTTACTGTTGAAATTGATTTCATTGAGTTGTCCATCAAGGGTTCCACTCCATGCGTCCACATACAGCTGTGCAATCTTCTCTCCATGAGACAACGACAGGTTAAATCCGATCACTAGCATCTTATGACCAACCAGAATCGCATTATCAATTCCGGTCTTGATATAGAACGCAGCCTCACCCCTACGGGTCAAATCACCATCGATGATGTCATCATGAACCAAGGAGGCGCCATGCGCAAGCTCAATTGCTACGGCTCCTTCTAAAAACTTTTGATACAGCTGCGATGATTCATTCCCCCCGGTACATACTTTAAAAGAAATCGCGCCAAGTAATGGCCGTAACCGCTTCCCGTCCTTCAATATAGTTAAAATATTCTGATCAGTAATGATTTCCTCTATCTTCTTCTCTATATCCTCATACGTATGTTTGAGAAATATTTCAAGGGCGAGGGATTGGTCAACCATTGTTTCAACCGTTTTGTAAAACTTAACTGATATCGACTCCTATATAATATACTCTTTCATCTGTGTGTTCAAAGGAGTCACCTTAATCTTTATAAGGTTTTTTAAACGATTTCGCAATAATATAGACCTCGGAACTACTTTTCCGTGATGCTTCAGGAGAAAAGGTTTTCACAACCATAAACCGATGTTTCACCTTTTCGATGAATTCTTTGGTATCTTCCCCTTCAAAGATTTTACAGATGAAATGACCGCCCGGTCTCAAAACTTGATCTACGACGTGTAGTGCGCATTCACACAGCCATGCGCTTCGGGCCTGATCAACCGAATAACACCCCGAGATATCAGGAGACATATCTGACAATACCACATCTGCGCTCCTGCTGCTCATCAAGTCCTTGATACGTTCAACGGTCTCAGCTTGGGTGATATCGCCTTGGATGAACTGTACGTTCTCTAATGGTTGAATCGACGAGAGATCTACGCCAATAACAGTGCCTTGTTCGCCAACCTGTTCTTTTGATACCTGGCTCCATCCACCAGGAGCGGCCCCAAGATCCACGACGATACCGTTCTTTGGAATAAGATTAAAGCGGACTTGAATCTGCTGTAATTTAAAGGCAGAGCGGGCTCGATATCCGGTCCGCTTCGCTTCTTTATAAAAATGCTCTTTCTTTTTTTCGGTGTACCAACGCGTCATAGCTGTTTACAGGATAATGTCGATGTCGAGTCGTTCTGCAAGCTCTTTGTATCGGTTTCTGATTGTAACTTCTGTTACGCCAGCAACATCTGCAACTTCTCGTTGGGTCCGCCGTTCACCACACAAGATCGATGAAATATAAATCGATGCGGCGGCAACCCCGGTTGGACCACGACCGCTAGTGAGTTCTTTGTCAGCAGCGTCTTTTAAAATCTCAATTGCTTTTGCCTGAACATCACCGGAAAGCTTCAGTTCACTGCAGAAACGTGAGATGTAATCCTGTGGTGATGTTGGCATCAGTTTCAATCCTAATTCTCGAGCAATGAATCGGTAGGTTCTCCCGATTTCTTTCCTGGAGACCCGAGACGATGCAGCAATCTCATCAAGGGTTCGTGGCACGTTACACTGCCGACATGCAGCATACAACGCTGACGCGGACACCCCTTCGATGCTGCGCCCACGAATCAAGTTTTTCAGGACTGCTTTTCGATACACCATGGCTGCAGTTTCTCGCACGGTTCTCGGCAGACCCATGCCAGATGCCATTCGGTCAAGTTCTGATAACGCGAACGCAAGGTTCCGCTCAGTTGCATCACTAATTCTGATACGTCGTTGCCATTTCCTAAGTCGATACAGCTGTGCCCGGTTTCTGGTTGGAATGGATTTTCCATAGGAGTCCCGGTTTTTCCATCCGATCATGGTACTGAGACCTTTATCGTGAATCGTGTAGGTCATTGGAGCACCGACACGCGCTCGTTTCTCCCGCTGGTCACTATCAAACGCTCTCCACTCTGGGCCATGGTCGATGAAATCTTGATCAATAACAAGACCGCAATCCGCGCAGACAAGCTCTGCACGCGCATAATCTTTACTTAAATGTGTACTGTTACATTCAGGGCATTGAATGATTTCTTCAATGCTCTGCCGTTTCTCTTTTTTCTTCTTGGATTGCATTTGTACCATTTACCAATGCCCCCATAATTATTTTATACTTTTCGATATGCTTTTAAGCCAAATGAAATAACTTATATATAAACATTTCTACACGATATATTTGGTTAAGCAATCAGATATTCTCGTAGAAGATAAGGGATAACGGACACGATCAGAGAGCATAATCTTCTTATAACTATTGGCATCGAAAATTATTTAAGACTTATTGCAAAAATGATGGAAATATAAAAAAAGGAAAAAAAAGAAAACAACCCATGAAACTAATCATTACGAATGGGTGTTTGCTTTGAAGTGAATCCAAATCTGACCAGTCGCAGCTGCTTGATCAGGAGCGGTACTAGATACGCTAATGGAGATTTGAACCCAGACGTAATCACGAGTATTGTTTTTAGCAAACTGAGTGCTCGTATGATTATATCGAACATGCTGTGTAGTGTCCCATGGTGTTAGGACTTTGTTTACACCCGAACCATTCATGGTACTTGTGTCTCCATCCCCGGCTGCTAAAATCCATTCACAGTTAACAGCGGTATGCTGTGCAACCCCAGCACTTACCGAAAGAACCTTTGCAGAGGCGACTTCAGACACAGCATCCGTGGTCCGATTCCCATGCAAATAGATGGAAATGTTGTAGGCTCCTGTCCCTGAAATATTAATGTGAGTGATGTTGACCTTGAAGCCTTCTTCATTAACAATTGCAAACGCAGCGGTATAGTTCTTCGCAGAGTTAGGCATCCAATCACCAAGGCTGATAACGACATTTCGTGATCCGCTCGCGTTGTTAGTGATGCGCAATACCCGCCCAGCAGCATCGGAAGAATTATCTGATCCGACAAATCTGATATCAGCGTTGCTCGGGTGAACGATACCAAAAGTGTACGAAACCTTCGTTGTGGCATATTGGGTAGCCATGGTCATACTTAATACTATTAACATTACACCTATAAATGTTAAACGTCTATCTATCTTCATTCCATCCACATCCCTTGCATCCTAGTATGTTCAGAATCATTCGCCTTGTATTTAAATATATTGGATTTTTTGGTTATGAATCATGAATAAACAGACATTCATGAAACCTTTAGGAAGCCTGGGTTACCATTTCATTTCATTCATTTCTATTGATACCTGATGGCATGGATAAAAAAGGATGATTGAGTAGAAAATGGAAAGAAACAAAAGGAGATAAAAAAATAAAAAAAGAGTTGAACTGTTTTTTTAGGAGGGATATCCACCAAGCCTCAAACTGGGGTCACCGAAAAGCGCCCAATTGGTGATAACGAACGCTTCGACCTGGTTTATTTCCTCTTCAGCAAGGAACTTCTGAATCGCACGACTGTGAGCCTGTGCAAGATTTGTCGAACCATTACCTATTTCATAGAAGAAGTTTGACTCAAGTTCTCCACTGAGACTGACCGGGTTATCTTCGTATCCCATTCCATAACCGCTACAGCCGGTTGAAGCAATTGCACCACCAGGATATTTTACTACAAGGCCCCAACTGAAACAGACAGGGATCGGGATACCATAGCAGAAGTACTGGGTGCCTGTTTTATCAAATAACGTCTTGAGAAGCGATACGTTGTACATACCATTATGACAGCCTCCGACAATGACAACAGGGAGTTTTGCACCGTTTGAAATCTTCAGGAAATTGTAGAGATTAATGCCTCCGCACCAATCATCCGGATAAGATCCATCAAACCAGATCGTATCCCAGACTAGGGGATTTCCATGTCCTTCGAAATCAACAAAGCCAGCGCCTTGGGATATCGCTTTCTGAATATCTTTTGCTACTGGAACGAACCCGCTCGTGTTCCTGTTTGTCGAATACACGGTCACCAGATTCAGGTCAGGGATCGCGTTCTTTGTATAGTTAAATGCAAGGTCACAGAGGTATTCACCATCAGGTTTACCTTCATAATAATCAAATGTTTTCCCACCGATTCCAACAAAGTTCTTATACCAGGGTTTCGCGTCAGGACCACTGCTTTCGTAGGTAATGATCTTCTTTACCATTTGGTTTACTTCCATCTTGTTTGCTACCGGTAATCGAGCAACATAGACCTCAGGATTCATATCAAAATTATCTTTTGTAGCACCTGGTGCATCCCAGGCAGCATAAACGCCGTCACCGTTCGAATCCCAGCTGTCAAAACCACCGGTTGCATTGTACAGACATCCATAATAGAGATCAGATAAACATCCTTCATCATCTCCCTGAGGGATACTCACATATCGGACTGGGACCCACCACGCTTTCCAACCAGCGGATCGTGTATCCTTATCTTTCGCAATGATATGGGATTTTAATCCACCAACGAGCATTACGTATTGAATGCCCCAGGTGTCATACGCATATTTGATGAAGTATTTCACTTGTTCGGGGGGGTCGGCTCCTGTGTACTCATTAAAGATATCTTCTACTGATTTGAATGTCGTCTTCAATCCTTTGGTATTCTTAAAATCAATGAGTGGTTGTAGTTTTGATTCAAATGATTTGGGCGCAATAATCACCATATCATATGCATC
>JAPKYG010000140.1 GCA_026394435.1 Methanobacteriota archaeon
CTCAAAAAGTCATCATCCCCCACGGTAAAAAACTAAAAAAAACAAACCTATGCAACTTTGTTCTGAATGCTGATAAAATCATTGCCTTACCGAAAATAAAAACACATTCATTTATGATTATGACGCTCGCAGCCAAAATCATGTATGGAGTAATCCCAGGATTAACAAAAGCAAAATATCATTCTATGTTTATTAGAAAAACAGCCTTCGCTGATATGCTTCTTGATGTTCTTTCCGTTAGAAAACCTGATCTCATTATTATGGATGGAATTGTCGGTATGCAAGGAGATGGACCCTCGGGAGGGACGCCGATTAACTTAGGGGTATTACTTGCATCAGAAGATGCTGTTGCGATGGACCTCGCAGTCTGTGGCATGTTAGGTATAGAACCAATCGGGATACCAACCCTAAGACAAGCAAAAATTAGAAAATTATGGCCAGCAGAGATATCATATCCCTTGCTTTCACCAACAGATGTAAAATACACTGGTTTTCTCTTGCCATCCACCGCTGATTATCTCATTACTGGAAGAAAAAAACCTAATCGTAGTCCTGTACCAACAGAGAAATGTACGGCTTGTGGACAATGTGAGGAGGTTTGCCCAAAGAAGGCTATAAAAATTATTAATCAGAAGGCACAGGTCGATTACACGAAATGCATACAATGTTACTGTTGTCATGAAACCTGCCCGTATGAGGCGATAAAATTAGAAGTAATAAAATAACAGCGAATTTTTTCCAATATTTCATCAAGCATATTTAAGAAAAATATTTTGGATATTTTGTTAGCCTTCACTCAGATTCCCTACTGTCCTCAGAATGAGTTCTGGGAGTGCAGGGTGGATATGCAGACCATGGGTGAGACGGGAAATATCTCCACCAAGAGCCATTGCGTTAATCACTTCCTGAATCAGCATTGGCGCATATGGACCAACGATGTGGAATCCTAAGATTTTTCCCGTCTGCTTGTCGACGATCGCTTTCGTAAACCCCTCATGCTCCATCATTGCTTCGCCCTTTGCAACATCTGAATATCTCGCGCGGCCAACAAGAATCGTATGGTTCTTCTTTGCTTCTTCTTCGGTCATCCCGACCGCTGCTATCTGAGGATAGGTAAATATCGCATACGGAACAGCGTGGTACTCCATTTTTGTTTTATTATCGTGGAAGGCGTTTCTCCAGCAAATCGCTGCCTCCTCATTTGCGACATGTTTAAACATCGCTTTTCCAATTGCATCGCCAAACGCCCAGATGTTCTTCATACTTGTTTCAAGATACTCGTTCACTTGGATATACCCGCGTGTGTCAGTCTGTACCCCTGTGTTCTCCACTTTTAACACATCCGCGTTCGATTTCCGTCCTGCTGCCACCATGATCTTCTCAGTAGTAACTATTATTTCTTTTCCCGTATTGCTCTCTTTTCCAATCACAGTTATAGTATTATCTTGTTTTTTTACTTCAAGCACTTCGGTGTTGAGGTAAATGCGCATTCGTTTCTCCATTTGTGCTTTCAGCAACCCTGAGATTTCAGACTCTGTATTTGGAATCAGACGATTCCCTCGCTGGAAGATTGTTACCGTGGTTCCCACCGCAGAGAAAAAATGAGCGAACTCCACTGCAACATATCCCCCACCAATGATAACCATACTGTCGGGTTTTTCCGTTAAGTCAAACACGTTTTCATTGGTTAAAAACGGGATAGAATCCAATCCTTTTATAGGCGGAATGAGCGGTCGTGCGCCAGATCCAAGAAAGATTTTTTCTCCTTGGATTTCTTTTCCAAGAATCTCAAGGGTGTAGTCCTTTATGAAATGTCCTTCACCCTTGTAATAGTCTAAATTCTCTGCATGTTGTATCCCTTTTTCCATTCCCTCATGGCTCTCCCGAATAGGTTGTCGTACCCGTTCCATGATCGCATGAAAATCAATATCTTTTATCTCAGCGGTGATCCCGAGTTTTTTCGCTTCCTTTATATCCATGATCCTATCTGCAGGATGGATCAATATTTTTGAAGGGATACAACCTACATTCAAACAGGTTCCTCCCAGTGGTCCTTTATCTACCCATGCAACAGTCATCCCATGGGATACTGCGGCATCAACAATCTCTCCACCAGAACCACTTCCTACTACGATTACATCATATGTTTTCATCTACAAATCTCCTCATATCTCTTTTTCCGCAAAGTATTTTAAACCAACAATTTCCACAGCGACTTTATTTCTTCTCTTTATTCGCATTGACTACGATTCTGCAATACGAAGATGTTTGGAAATGATAAAACTATCTCTGTAGAGAAAATGTATCTGTTTTCCTTAGTGTAATTGGAACATTCGAGCTTTTCAAACAGGTATCTACCGGAACTCTAAGAACCATGTAATAAACGATTCGAACACGCTTACGATTGTTTTTTTAAAACAAAGTGGATATCAGAACTAATGGATCATTTACACGATAACCTCCCTCTCCTAGATATTCCGTACTTCCAGCAGACTCGTACTGCAACCTGTGGTCCTGCTTGTCTTATGATGGTGATGAAATATTGGGATACTTCCTTGGAGTTTTCTAGGAGATTCGAATTTCAACTCTGGAAAAGGAGTTTTTCTTTCTTCTTGTTTGGAGGCACATTTCAATTTGGATTAGCAGCAACTGCAGCAAAACTCGGTTTTAAAACCGAAATTTATCAAACGGCTCGATTCTCAGATGCTTATCCGAAATTTCCTCAATTGGTTACCCTTATAGAAAACATCGTTTCTCATAAAACTCGCCGTTTAAAAATACCTATCCGGTATGGAAAAGACAGTATGGAGGTGATCAGAGACTCGCTGCATAAGAAGATTCCTCCTATCGTTTTTGTGAATCTGAAACCCATCCTTGGTGAGAATGTCTTCCACTGGGTCGTCGTCACCGGTTTAGACGAGCAGAATGTGTATATGAATGACCCGTATATCCCTATTGGATTTCCATTGAAAATAAAGAAAGGATATCCTGTAACCTTAGATATTTTTCATGAGGCAATAGCCACTGAGACGGGCAGAAACCTGCGGTTGCCATCCTGCGTCGTTTTGGTATACAAATAAAACATCTTTTAAAGAAAATCTGTTTTACACCAACTTTTTAATGTCCATCACCTTTTCAATACTGCATGCGGATTTTAATTACCGATGAAATGAGCATCAGTAATGCATTCACCTCATTTGATCGCTCGTTTCTCTATTCTTTTTCATTTGTTCCAACCGTCATCACCGCACGACAGTTAGCAGCAGTCACCCCGCCCCATCATGACCTTACAATTCTCGAAGGAAACAGAACAATTGACTTCAACACTCATTACGACGTTGTCCACATCAATTTCAAAACCGCGCTTGCCCAAAGAGCCTACGAAATTGCAGATATTTTTAGGAAAAAAAGAAAAATTGTTGTGTTAAGTGGCTATCATCCTTCTGCGTTACCTCAGGAGGCAAAGCAACACGCGGATAGTGTGATTGTTGGTGATGCTGTCACCCTTTGGCCTGTTGTTATTAAGGACCTTGAAGAAGGGACTTTGCAACCATTGTACACCTCAAGTAATAGTCATGATTCGTTAATACTCCCTTCAACACATAAGATTAAACTAAAAGGTCTTCAACTTACTAATTCTATTGAAGCGACAAGAGGGTGCCCTCACAAATGTGATTTTTGTCAAGATGCAAATATTCGTGATGGCGCAGTATTTCGAGCAAGACCTTTCGACGATGTTATGGAAGAAATTTCTTCCCTTCAGCAAAAAATCTTTTTTTTCACTGATTTTTCATTAACGATCGATTTAGCTTACACAAAAGAGCTGTTTCGACGTTTGCGCGGATTAAAGAAAAAATTTGTTTGTGGAGGTAATGTTGATGTCCTGGCTGAGGACGAAGAGTTGCTTCGTTTATCGCATGAAGCTGGATGCATCGAATGGATCAGTGGATTTGAGACTTTTTCCCAAGAATCACTAAACGGTGCGCACAAAAAAACAAACGTTGTTGAGGATTACGCACGTGCCGTAAAAAAAATACATAAATATAAAATGGCAGTGTTTGGGACGTTTGTTCTAGGTTTTGATGAAGATACTCCTGACATTTTTAATGTGATGCAAGCACATATTGGGAAACTTGGTATTGACGCAGTGAATTTTGCCATTCTGACTCCCTATCCTGGTACCCCTCTTTTCAATCGTTTAGAAAAAGAGGGGCGAATACTTACAAAAGACTGGTCTAAATATAACCGGAAGCATGTTGTGTTTCAACCACTCAACATGACAAAAGAGGAACTCGAAGTGGGTTTTCGTAAAATTACTCTGTATTTTAGTTCCATTCCGTATATGGGTTTTAGAACGTTTCGAAGTTTGGGTCTTGGGCTGTATCCTTTTCTTGCGACGTTTGCGGGGAACCTGGGCCAATATATGAAGACCTAACCGGAGTAAAAACGAGTTATTTTTTTTCTACTTTTTTTATGTTTTTGTAATAAAAAATGTAAAAACTTAACAATCGTTAAATTTATATATCCTAACGATACAATATACTATGACTATGAAGACATTCCTTAAAATCGCAATACTTATCCTTGTGTCAATCCTTCTTGTCTCTTCAGGATATGCCCTCTTATTCATTGGAACGACCAACCAAACAAACGATAACAAAGAACAAACAAAAGAGCCAATTGATACTCTCTCACCAATTATTACTTCAATTACCGGTGATGCAACCGCGGCTTCAGGAAGCATGATAACAATTTCAACAACTTTTACTGACGACGTCGGTGTTACTTCTGCAAAATTGTATTACAAACCCACTGGTGCTCTTGCATGGAGCTCAAAATCAATCCTTAGTGGAACAGCTGGTATCTCTCTCCCTAGCGACTCCAATGAAAGCTGGTATTATTACGTGACGGTGGATGATGCTGCTGGCAATGGACCAGTGGGTGACCCATCAACAGATGGCAGTCTGTATTACATCATAACCGTCATAAATAATGCCAGCAACACCCCCGATGACAATGATTCGAATGGCGGGGCAGGGAACAGTACTCAGAATTATTCACGGTTTGTATTTGTTGAGCTTGGTACAAAAATCGTTTGTTCAGAATGTCCGAAAATCTCGGTCATCATGAATGATTTATACAAATCAGGGAACTATCCTTTTTATTATGTGAGTTTACCGCTTGACAATCCGAAGGCTTTGGAGCGGCTTACTGAATATAATATTCTTGGGTATCCGACAGTATACATCGATGGTGGGTATAAGGTTCTCGTCGGAAGCAAGGTTCAGAAATCAGATTTCGAAAAAAACATTACCTCTGCGGCCACGAGAACCACCCCAAAAATCTTCGTAAACACCACTGCGCACTGGAACAATCAAACAAACCTCATAACGGTCAATATTGTTGCAACCAATCAAGAGACATCAGCCTACAGCGGACGATTGCGTGTCTATATCACAGAGATTATTTCTACGAAATGGCAGGGAGGTACACCACAGCATTTCTCATTCCTTGATTTCCTTATGAATCAAGATATTCAAATGCCGGGGATCGGGGATATCTCTTTTACTAAGACAATGAATGCCTCAGGTCTTGATCCTGAAGATCTGATGATTTTTACGGTCATCTTTAACGCACAGAAACACACAGGATATTCACAACCCCCTGATAAGAACCCCTTTGAAGCGCAGTATGTAGACGCGGTTAGTGCAACCCAGGTGATACAAGGTGGGAATCTCCCACCTGAGGTTGGCATTCAAAATCCATTGGTGAAATACTTCCATCGCTTTGGCAAACCAGTCAGGAAAACAATGACAGGGAAAACCGTTTTACTGGGAAGAACAACGGTTGTTGCCTCACCGCATGATGATTCAAAAATCGTTAAAGTAGAATTTTACGTGAATACTAAACTCATGGCGACGGTCACCCAGGAACCGTACGAGTGGAGCTGGCATACGTTTACCATGGGGAAACGAACAATCACCGTAAAAGCCTATGACGATACAGGAAAGGCAACTGTTGCAAGCATTGCTGTGACTGCATTTATGCTATAAATAACACTCTTATTTTTTTTCCAATATTCCTTTTGCTTGCAGAAGATGGCACACTCTGCAGATCTCAATTTTCATTACTTCCACATCTCCCTTTGTAATTCGTTTTGTGGAGACTTTGATTTCTTTCTGGATTGTTGGGTCGGATATTTTTAAATCCCCTCTTTTTTTAGAAATATACTGTGAGACGGCCGCCTCCGTTATTCCGAGTTTTTCAGCTGCCTTTCTTTGTGTTAGCCCATGATCCTTGATTAAACTTTTTGCGAATTCTTTCCTGATAAGTGGGAGGATGTACCAGACTGATTCTTCACAATTAATTTTAATGGTCATTGTTTCCACAAGTATTATATATATCTTCTAACCATATAAGAACTTAACGATTGTTAAGCTTAATTAGGTGAACCTATGTTCCTACGTATCCTGGGAAAATCAATCCTCAAACGAAAATCAAGGATAGCTATAGCAGTGATCTCCGTCATCATCGGTGCGTCCATTGCAACAGCATTACTCAGCGTATCCCTTGATGTCAGTGAAAAAGTCGGTATAGAATTCAGGAAATACGGTGCAAACCTCATGGTTGTTCCCAAATCAGATACTATCGAGGTAGGATTTCCCGGGGTGGAATTTGGCTCAGTCACTGAACAACGCTACATCAACGAAAGCGACCTATGGAAAATAAAAACAATCTTTTGGAGAAATAATGTGCTGGGATTCGCACCGTTCTTGTACCAGGTCGTCAGTGTTGGAGACGGAGTGAATCGACAAAATGTGGTGCTTGCTGGAACCTATTTTGACAAAAACGTCGTGATTCTCCAACCGTACTCCCCTAACGATAATCCTATGTTCATCACCGGGATACAAAAAATCAGTCCTTGGTGGACGGTCAATGGCTCATGGATCTCAGATCAAAATGATACAACCAGCGCCATGATCGGAATTAAGGTTGCAGAAACACTCCATCTACGCATCGGTGATTCGTTCATGATTCATTACGATGAATATGCTGGTGACGCCATTAACGAAACAAGTCATAATCTCACCGTTGTCGGCATCATCGAAACCGAAGGATACGAGGATAATCAGATTTTTGTCAATTTACAGGTCGCCCAGGAATTAACCCATCGACCAGGGAAGCTGCACACGGTTCAAGTCTCTGCGTTATGTAACGCCTGTCCTGTTGAAGCATTCGTAGAAGAAATACAAGCAAATATCCCAGATGTCGAAGCAAGAACAGTAAAACAACTCGCAAGTGCAGAGATGAACATCCTTGGTAAAATCGAGAATATGATGTTTCTCATCACCATTGTTGGGTTGATTGCATCTGCACTAGGCGTCATGACTACAATGATTACCTCAGTTATTGAACGACAGAAAGAAATAGGACTTATGAAAAGCGTAGGAGCTGAAAACAAAAAAATCGTTTCTCTCTTCCTTTCTGAAGCAACAATTATTGGTGTGATTGGTGGGATTCTTGGTTATATCATCGGAATTATCCTAGCACAATTTATTGGCTACAGTGTTTTTTCCATGTCGATTACCCCCCGATTTGAAGTAATACCTATCTCCATTGGGATCTCCGTTGGAGTGGCACTCCTTGCAAGTATATTCCCAGTACGAAGAGCAGTCAGTGTAGAACCAGCAATCGTCCTACGAGGTGAATAAAACCATGATCGAGGAAATCATTCGACTGAATGATATTAAAAAATACTACGACGAAAACACTCATGTTCTTGAAAACCTTAATCTCATCATTAACAAGGGAGCCTGGACGTCAATCATGGGACCATCTGGTTCGGGAAAAACAACACTGTTGAATATCATAGGATGTTTGGATTCAGCAACCGCAGGTTCAGTGTCCATAAACGGTACGGAGATTACCAAACTCAATCAAACACAGCTGACACGATTTCGACGAGAAAATATCGGATTGATTTTCCAACAATACCACCTAGTTCCCTATTTGACTGCGTTAGAGAATGTGATGATGGCACAATATTATCATGGTGTCATCGATGAAGTAAAAGCAGCTGAGGCGTTAAAGCGGGTGGGGCTAGGCCATCGGTTGAATCACGTCCCCTCGCACCTCTCCGGAGGTGAGCAACAACGAGTATGTATCGCGCGTGCGCTCATCAATGAACCAAAGATCCTCCTGGCTGATGAACCAACGGGGAATCTTGATCAGAAAAACGGGGAGATTGTCCTGGATCTCATCAGACAACTCCATACGGAGGGACATACCATTATCCTGGTTACCCATAACTCTGATATCGCAAAACTTGGACAACGAATTATCACAGTTATTGATGGTAAAATTTGTTCGGACTCAGCATGTACATTTGAAATAAATGAAAAATAAAAAAAGGTGAAAGAACATGAAGAAAAAAATGGTATTAATGAGTGTTGTAGCAGTTATAGTCATCTTATTTCTAGGGGGATGTACCAGTACGACGCAAAATAAAAATAATTCAAACACGAATACGGATTACAATTCAGCACCCCAGCAAAACGAAACTGAAGTTCGAATCCCGATCTCTGATATCAGTACAACTGCAAAATTTTATTCTTATGATTCTAATGGCGTATCTGTTCGTTATTTTGCGGTGAAAGATAATCAGGGAAATGTACATGTCGCTTTTGATGCCTGTGACGTGTGTTATGAGGCAAAAAAAGGATACCGACAAAATGGTGATGTGATGCATTGTATTAACTGCGGTAAAGAATTTTCTATTACAAGTATCGGTGTTGAGAACACAGCTGGTGGATGTTGGCCGAGTTTTTTACCGATGAAAAGCGATGGAAACGATGTTGTGATAAAAATCGCTGACTTAGAATCAAAAAGCTATATGTTCTAGGAAAGAAATAAAAATATCACTTCGAGATATTACAGACCTCAGATCCGTTTTCGGTGCAGATTTGAATAGTGCATTCAATGATATTATATTTCTGTAATAAATAATCATTTATTTTTGAGATAACGTCTTCTTGTTTTGCCTGAATTTTACTACGATCGATTTGTACATGAGCTGAGAACACCAACATATCGGGGGTGATTGACCAGAGATGTACATTATGGAGTTCTCGTATTTCTGAAAAATTGTTTTTTAAATCCGCAGAAATCATGTCGACATCAAGTCCTTTTGGAGCTGTTTCGAGCAATATTCTTGTGGAATCTTTTAAAACGCCCCATGCCCAAAACAAGATGATAACGGAGATACCAATACTGACGAAAGGATCGATAAATGTCCAATTGGTGTACATAATAACAAGCGCAGCGATAACAATTCCTACTGATGAAATTGCATCAGCAAACATATGATAAAAAACACTTCTGATATTCAAATTTTCTTTATGCGCTCCTCTCAGGATCATAATACTTGCAACATTTACTGCCAGACCAATGAACGCAATGAACAGCATCTCCAAACCAAGGATTTCGATAGGATGCAGCAGTCTGAGGATTGCTTCATAGACGATGAGTCCGACAACAACAATAAGGAATAATCCATTGATAAACGCGGCAAGAACTTCTGCGCGGTATAATCCAAATGTTTGATGATGACAAGGAGGTTTCCTTGCGATAATGATCGCAGCAAGGCCAATTATTAGTGCAAACGCATGGGTAAACATATGGCCTGCATCGCTGAGTAACGCCATGCTGTTGGTGAGGTACCCTCCGATAAGCTCAACGATCATGGTTATAACGGTGATGGAGAGCGATAAAATGAGTTTCTTTTGTTCAACATGCCGATATTCGAAGAGATGTTCAGAAAATGCATTTTTTGTTGTACGTTTCGTCATGTCACTGGTCGTCTCTCATCTGATGAAATTTTTTTTATGGTTTTTTTCCTTTTACCTTAATGCTGGCAACTCTTGTTCCTATTTCTTTTAATTTCTCCGGGGTTATCTTTGTTTTTTTAATAAGAGCTTGTGCTTCCGAGTCATTCAACATTAATTCAACAGGAAATGATGTTTCGTCCATCACGCTAACATCCAGAAACCCAGCCTGTTTTACAGTGTCTAAGTAATTTTCTTTCAGGATAGCACCAGAAATACAACCAACATAGCCAGCAACCGAGTTTTTGATAAACTGAGGTAGTTCTTGTAACAACACAATATCAGATACCATGAAGCGTCCCCCTGGTTTGAGTACCCGAAACGCTTCGGTAAACACCCTTTTTTTATCTGTTGAGAGATTAATGACACAGTTGGAAATAACAATATCAACCGTATTATCCGCAACTGGAAGATTTTCGATTTCGCCTAGTCTG
>JAPKYG010000066.1 GCA_026394435.1 Methanobacteriota archaeon
CTTGACAAGGTTTTCGAAAACGTTTCACTTCTTCTGTCTGAATACATAGAATGGTTCAACAATGTACGATATTCCCTTGGTGTTGAGGGAATACCAGCATCATTCTATTATGAACGTTAGCGATGTCGGTTGACAGTACAAGAAGGATAGTCTTATATTATGATTCCTTATTTTTTTTTTTTTTAGTTCTCTATATTTTTACATAACACTTCCGATAACGCTCCCAGAGATGGTCAACGTGCTCTTGAATTGCTTTTAACCTTTTTTCATCCCGCTCTGGTTTAAAAAGATGACTGAACCGACCTTGATATTTTATCCAATCTTCAATGGGTTTACGTTCAACCTTTTTTTCTAATATAAGTTTACTTTTTCCATTGAATGTCATCACATCATTTTCGCATTCCCATAATGACCAGGCACCTGTATCTACCGCCATGCGTCCCATTTCCACGGTTTTATCCATGGAAAACCGCCAGCCCGGGGGACATGGTGCGAGAATTTCGATGTATTTTGGACCCTTGAGGCTCATAGCTTTTTTTATTTTGCTGTAAAGATCTTCCGGATAGCTAATACAGGACTGCGCTGCGTACGGAATGTGGTGTGCAAGAACAATTTCTCCCATCTCTTTTCGAAACTCAGTTTTTCCACCAACTGTTGTTGTGGTCCACGCTGCAAACGGGGTTGCTCCACTACGTTGGATGCCCGTGTTTGAATAGATTTGGTTGTTATAACAAATGTAGATGAAATTGGTGCCTCGCTCCAGGGCACCGGAGAGTGCTTGAATGCCGATATCGTAGGTGCCACCGTCTCCAGCCCAGGCGACAACGGTGATATCTGTACGTCCCTGTTGTCGTAACGCTGCTTCCACTCCAGACGCACCCGCCGCTGCTGCCTCAAAAGCGATATTCATCACCGGGACATCAAAGGAGGTATGTGGATACAGACTCTCGATGACTGCAGTACAACACGCAGGGACAACCATAATCGTCTTTTTCCCCAGTGCTTTCAACACTATACGTAACCCTATGGTTGCTGGACAGCCTGGACAGGAAGCATTTCCCTGCAGAAGGCATTCATCCACTGGTAAATCTTTCAATGCCATTCTCTATTCCTCCATCCCGTACCATTCTTGTTCTTTTGCTTTTCCCTTCATCGATTTCATGCACATCGTTTCAATGTCCTTGTAGGTCACATCCTTTCCGCCAAGTCCCGCGATAAAGCCGGTTGCTTTCGCATCTGATTCTCCGTACAATGCTGCTTTTACTTCGGTAAAGAGCGCACCTTCCAAACCAACAGAAATATTACGGTCTATCACGACGAGATCCGCTTGTTTGCCTAGTTTGATGATATCTTCAGTGGGAAACGGTCGTATAACCCGAACACGGGCAAGACCAATCTTCTGTCCTGCTTTTTGCAGCTCATCAATCGCGATCTTACTTTCCGCACCGATCGCACCCATGGATAACAGAATATGCTCTGCACCATCGCATTTGTAATACTCAAGTAGATCTCCATGGAAGTACCCGGAGAGTTTCTTCCAATCCTTTGCTATCTGCTGGATCAGTTTTTTCGCATTGAGCTGTGCATCTTGCATCGCCCGTCGGACCTTATAGTAATGTGCAGGTCCAATGATGTTCCCAAACGTCGTCGGATTATCGATATCAAGCTTCCATTTTGGAACGTACTTCCCTAGATACTCGTCAACAACGTGTTGTTCAGGGACTTCCGCAGGCATTGAGGTGTGAGATAGAATGAATGCATTCAGGTTCACCATGACTGGCAACACGACCTTTTCATGTTCTGCGAGTTTGAATGCTTGAATAACGGTATCAAAAATCTCCTGGTTGCTGCTGCAGTAGAATTGGATCCAGCCCGTATCCCGCTGTGAAATAGAATCATTTTCATCGACCCAGATATTCCAACCTGGTCCTATTACTCGGTTGATGTTACACATCACCACAGGCAGTCGAGCGAGAGCAGCCCAATGTAACATCTCATGCATCAACAAGAGTCCATGGGATGAGGTCGCGGTAAACGTCCGTGAACCAGCGGCACTCGCTCCAATGCACGC
>JAPKYG010000163.1 GCA_026394435.1 Methanobacteriota archaeon
ATTACTGAATCCATGAACATGGGACTTAGAATTGGTATGGTTATTTTCACCGCTATCTATTCAATCGTCTTGTTTGTTTTCTTATGGTTTTATCCTTTAGGAAAAGAAAAAGCTTCTAAAATAAGTAAAGAAATTGAGAAGATCCATAAAGCAAAAGAAAAAAAGTTGGAAAAGACGGCCAAAGCTAAAAAAGCATAAATAAATGAAAAATCAAGTCTATTTCTATTTTTTAATAAAGAACTATGTTTCTAGTTTTTCAAGGGTAAACAGTCCGCAGAGGTCATCATAAAGCTGCACGTATTTTTTATAGGTATATTTGTAGGTTTCAATGTTCTCTTTTCTTGGTTCAAAGGTTTTCTTTATTCTTACCATACTGTTAGATGCCTCTTTTACACTATCATATATGCCAACTGCTTTCCCAGCTAAAATTGCTGCACCAAGACATGCTGCCTCTTCGTTTTCAGTGCGAAGAATGTTTTTCCTTGTGATGTCCGCTTTGATCTGATTCCATATGTCGCTTCGTGCTCCACCACCAAGTACTCTGATTTCATTTACTGGAATATTTAATTCTTCTAACACGTCGATGTTCCTCCTAACAATACAAGCTATGGCCTCCATTATCGCTCGTGCAAAATGAGCTTTTGTATGCTTTAATGTAAACCCATAAAAGACGCCTGTGGCTTTGGGATTTGCTTCTGGTGCCATCGCCCCTTGCAGATGCGGCAGCATAACCAGTCCTTCACATCCGGGTGGTACTTTTGTAACTTCCTTTCCAATTAAATCATACGCGTCAATTCCTCTCGTTTTTGCTATCCTCATCTCGTCCTTCCAAAATTGATCCCGATACCATCGTAAAACCATTCCGCCTGTCGTAAACGTATGCGCCATGTAAGTATCCGGAATACCATGATAATGAATAGGCATTCTTGCTTGTTTATCAAAAACCGGTTTTTTTAAAGTAGCACATATTGCGAGAGCAGCACCAGTATTTTCAGAAAAAGTACCAGGCTTAATATTTCCAACACCAATTGCACCTGCAGCTTGATCTAAAACACCAGTTGATACAACAGTATTTCTTGATAAACCTAATTCTCTTGCAATCTCAGATTTAAGTTCTCCTACCGCCTCACCTGATTCTCTCACTGCGGGCAATTGATCCACAGAAACATGCAAATACTGTAACATTTCATCCCAATACTTTTTCGTAGAAATATTCCAATAAACTGTTGAACTAAGTAAAGAACCTTCTGCTACTAATTCATCCGTCATTCTATAAATAAGATAATCCTCCAACAGGAGAAACTTATAAACCCTATCAAAAATATTTTTTTCATGTTCTCGAATCCAAAAAATTTTAGATGCGGGCCACGTAGGAACGATCTTTACCTGTCCTGTGGTTTTATATGATAAACCATCCACATCAAACTGTTTAGATAAAACCTCTGCTTCCTCCTGTGCTCTGTTGTCCAACCAAATTATTGCATTTCTAAGAGGGTTACCCTTTTTATCAATCATCAATAAGGTTTCACCTTGAACTGAAAGCCCTAATGCTCGAATATCCTCAACTTTCACTTTAGTTTTCTTCAATACGTCTTTTATCCCAAATTTAAAAGCATTCCAAAAAGTCTCAGCTGGTAGTTCAACAGCTAATGCTGTAGGAGTCAATAATTCATATTCTCGCGTAGAAATCCCTAACAATCTACCGTTTTCATCAAAAAGAGACGACTTAAATGCTGTAGTACCTGCATCTATACTTAAGATATAATTCATCACTTATCACCTATTTCAAAATTTTAAATGAGTTTATGAGGTTCTCCTACAGGAATAATCACTGCATCGCCCTCTTCTAACTTTTTACTAACTTTTGAAAATTTACAAGTCACTTTACCTTTTGCGACAAAAAAGATCTCTTCGCCATACTTATGTCCTGGATCAACAGCTCCTTCTTTTCCTGGTTCAAGGTATGATGTACCAAATACTATCTTATGTGTCTTAACATAAAGATTACACTTTTCATCCCCTTCAAAAAATTCTTTTGCATCTTTAAACTTAATTAATTTAATATCCTGCATTGTCTCTTCCCCGTTACGCTATCATAATTAACTTCTCTACTTAAATTTTTTTTCATATAAACATGTATATTATTAATATTCAAAAGATTCTGTTAATTTAATTAGACAATAATTAGATTTTATCCTTATTTAATTTAAGAAATTAGAAGATTTTGGTAATAATTATATAATAAATTACTTATATAACTTAATCTATTATAATAATAGCAAATGATTATATTTCCCTGAATCAATAATAAATAATGATTTAAATACCTATTTGGTTAATGAAAAAATGGGGGAAATTTGATTTACTATGACCTATAGTAAAATTTGTATAAGTGGGGTTCTTCTTGTCACCTTGCTTTCTTCAATAAGTTTACCTGTTTCTTCACAACAAAATCTATCCTGGTGGGATAAAAATTGGTCTTCTAGACAAGAAATAACTATTCCGATTGATACCAGTCTTGAAATAGCTAAATATCAACCAGTTGATATTAGAATAAACTTCAATGACCCTTGTTGGGCTAAAAATACAGATGAAAATTCAATACGTGTAATTTATTGGGATAAAAATAGCTGGAATGAGATAGAATCACAAATATATAATCTTGATAAATCAGATGATACTCATATAAAATCATGCAGCCTTGTTTTTCTCATACCTAAAGAAGCCACTGGCAAAGAATCATATTATGTATATTATGATGATAGTGAAAAACCAAAGGTTGATTATCCAGATCACGTCATCCTTACAAAAGAGCATTATTATTATGAACCGATTCCTGGTCAAAAAGCAGATTTTGATTATTATAAAATAACAGATGAAGGTTTTTGTATCTACGGAGTGGGCATCCAAGGTATGATGATGACGGAGTATGGCTCTCAGATGATTTTCAGGCAAAGCAAAGGACAGAGAGATTTTAGCTATAAATATTGGGATAGACTTGCTTCATTTTGTTTCCAATACCGAGATCCTAGTTTACCCGTGGGTCAAGATACGATAACTACCCGTATGAAGCTTATATCCAGTGAGATTTTCGTTGATGGAAACTTAATGGTGCAGTTTGGTATTGTCAGTACCAATACCCGTGAGAACGCTAAAACAACCGATATCTACAAGTATTATTATTCTCCATTAGATCTTAAAAGAATTTGTGTACATGTAAAACATGAGATTTTAAAAGATATTAACGTAGCTGAAGTTGAAAAGCTAGATGGAGAATATGCGTTTACGAGTGGATTTAAAACAAGAAGTGAAGCAAACGCTTTCTTAAACACCGGTGAAATATTACCCTTTCTTCATTATTATAATAAAGATGGCAACGTAAAAGAAATTCCGGCGGATACCGATCCGAAATCAAGAGATGAGGAATGGCTTATATCAGTAGAAGATAATGCTGATTTAGGAAACTATCCGTGGATCTCTGCAGATAGTGGTGAAACAGGGAAAGCACATGCTCTAATTTTCTCATCAAATAAGGTTGTAAAATCAGGGAAAGATGAACAAGATGGCATTCAGGTAAAAGCCAGTCAAAAACAAGAAGTAGACATCCCAGGGTTACAGGCGTATTCCTCTGGCATGGGGTGTTTTCGTAATGCATATAATTCTGATGGTTCAACTGATCTCTCTATTCCTTCTGATTTACAAGTCGAATTTGATGGTGAGTTCTTTACCACAGAAATAAATAGCTATAAGGATGTACAAAACGAAGCAATCTTCTTCCAATCACTCGTTAAATACCGACCACTGTTTAATGAAAATGTAAGCGGTAGTGAAAAGGAAGAAGAAAAATACAATCTAACTATATTTACTCATTTGGCACCATCTTTCCCACTAGGTTCGCTCATTTCTGCAGCCTCAGGAAAAAATTTTTCTTATACTTACGCAGAGTTGTATCTAAATGGAAATCTAATCTCATCCGGTATATGTAGCAGAATATCACTAGCCGGAGAATTAAATCTTGAAAAAATCACTCTATCTGGAATTATCAAATTGTTTGATTGGAAAAACATATCATTTTTCAAAAAAATCCAATTCCCGAAACTTTTCCCAGGGATCTACGTCGTTAAAATCTATATAAAATCTGGTCAAAAAAGCAACTATATTGGAGTACAACCTGTTGAAATCAAAGGGGATACGAGAGTTGATGTGGTTTGCTCAAAACAACAAAAGATAACCATCAGCGTTACCGATCAAAACAAGCAAAGTGTTTCGAATGCCCATTGTATTCTTTTCATAGGAAATGTCTCTATTGAAGAGAATTATACGAATGTGAAAGGGGAAAGCTTACTCTTCGCACCAAAAGGAAAATACGATCTTAAGGTATTGTACAATGGTTTTAATCTTTTAGAGAAGAAGATTCGATTGGGAATCATCCCCAAAGGAGAAAATTTCCAGGTCACTCTCTCAAGCTTGCAGCTGTTTGTAAAAGATAAACTCGGGCTTCCACCAGGAATTTCTATTAGACCCGTTGCAACGAGTGAGGAAATGGAGACACCGACAAATATCTTACCAAAAGAAGTAGAACCGGGTACTTATCTTTTTACCAATCTCCCGAAAGCTCGTTATAAAATCCAGATTTCATACAAGACTTTCCTGGACGAGATAACGTTTCGGATTCCCGATGATGGTGATAATGTTGATATGGAGTTTTCTCCTATGTTCCAGCTTACAACCACTGTTTTTGATTCCCGGGGAAGTACCGTATCAAAAATGGCAATCGATATCACAAGAGCAGGCAAATCATTACAAAATACCACCGATGCCAACGGCGTTGCATCGTTCTTCATCCCCGTAGGGAGTTATCTGATAAAAGCATCGTCCGATGGGAATAGCATTGGTGACAAACAAGTAGAAGTGTTGAGAGATGAAGCCACGGATCTTGTGACGACAATAGAGCCTGTTTTTCCGTTGATAATGATCATTGTTGCACTCCTGATAATTGGAGGGGGAACTGTATTGATTTTGTTGAAAAAATGCACTCTTGCTTCATTTTTGAAACTCTTTGGAGTTGCTCTTTGTATCATTGCGGTGGTTATGCCATGGTGGGGGCTCTCTGGTACTGCTGCAACTCCATTTGCAATCCGATCAACAAGCACGTTTCTCATCCCCCAGACTATTGTTACTACGACAACTGTTGGAACTCA
>JAPKYG010000106.1 GCA_026394435.1 Methanobacteriota archaeon
TTTCCTACCAGCCCCCTTATGACTCGCTGTCTTTAAAACTTTTTGTTTTTATAATAATTCTGAAGAGTATGTTTATATAGTAATATGTTTTATATTACTTTTGTACAAGGGGGAGCGTATGAATCATAGTCATCTTACGAAACTTGGAGTGGTTTGTCTTGTCATGATGTTGTTAGCTGCTGTCAACACCGTATCATCAACTACGAAGAAAGACCGTCCCTCCATGATGAAGGATGGACATACTTTATACGTTGGAGGGTCGAATCCTGGGAATTACAGCAAAATCCAGGATGCAATTGATAACGCCTCTGATGGTGATACTGTATTTGTGTATGATGATTCAGCGCCATACTATGAGAATATTGCTATTAACGTCTCAATTCATCTTATTGGTGAAAATCGGAATACCACAAGCATCGAGGGAGGGAACTATGCAGTCTCTATTTTTGTTGATGGGGTGACCGTGAGTGGTTTTCGGATTAGTAATGTGGGTGATTTTTGGAACTGTTGCGGTTTTTATGTCATATCTCAGAGGAACAATATTTCAAATAACAATATCGTCAATAATCTTCGGATGAATGGGATTTATCTTGATGGTGCGTCGTATAACACGATTTATGGGAACTTGATTGAGAATAACAACTATCACGGGATTCGACTGGAGTATACTTCTCACAATATAATTATGAACAACAGGATTGTGAATAATCGAGGGTTCGGTATCTTGCTCGCGGAATCAGGGGATAACCTTCTCATTGGTAACACGGTGAAGCAGAGTTTCAATGATGGACTTAGTCTAGGGGATAACTGTGTGAATAACACAATCTTTCATAACAACTTTATTGATAACCAAGAAAATGCGTATGATGAAACAGGAAACACCTGGGATAATGGTTCGAGTGGAAATTATTGGTCTGATTACAATGGTTCTGATAATGATGGTGACGGTATTGGTGATAGTCCCTATCAGATTCCTGGAAACATAAGTCAAGATATGTACCCGTTGATGAAACCGTATGCAGAACAAACACTCGACATAAAGATCACGAGAACCGGTAGGTTTGGTGTGACCATTACCGTAACAAATACTGGAACAAATGATGTAACAAATGTTGACTGGAATTCTCGTTTGAATGGTGGGTTTCTCCTGGTGCCTTCGGAGCGGTATCATCAAGGGACACTATCATTCCTTGCTCCGGGTCAAGAAATAATTTTACAAAAGGTGGATGTATTCTTTGGAATTGGTATTATCGATGTACAAGTTACGGTAGGAGAAGCAACTGCATCGATGCAAGGGTTTTTACTTTTGTTCTTTTTTATCTCCTTATCTGAGTAATACCGTGTTCCTGGATTATTGTATTTTGCTCGAGGGGTAGATTATTTCAAAACATTTATATCCATGGACTGACACATATGTACATGCTAGTAAAAATCTAGCGAAGAGGAGGTGAGCAACGTGGATATAAAAATTGTGGGGGCGGTTACTGACGAAAACGCGTTAGAAGAAATCGAAAACATTGCGAAAGTCTTTGCGTACGAGCAAAGAATGAAAGATTATACGTCTCTTTTACATACACAACATCTAACAAAAAAAGAAAAAATAATCGACGAGAAAAAAATGGGGGGGAACAACAAATTTATACAGAGTACCCAACCACATATCCTTGTGAAAGGATTATGTTAGAGCGACCCCTATTTCGCTCAGCGTTCTAACGAGAGGATCAGGTTCTCCTTCTTTTATTTTCGAATTTCTCTTCAAGCATCTGTTTAATTGAAAAAGTTTAAATTCCACTAACCTTTTCTTCCTGGCAAAGAGGTAGACAATGGTTGAATTTGAGACACTGAAAGCAGAGGAAGTAAAATTTGGGAAAAATAATTTCATCGAAGTTGCACGGAAGAAAGCAGTCGGTGAATCAATCTCCAAAGAATTCGTCGCGATTTCTCGCGGGTTCTATCTTTCTGATGGAACGAAGAAATGGAAGTCATCCATCACGCTTCCTGATGAGGAAGATAAAAGAAAGCAAATTGCAACCTTAATCAACAATCTATAAAAAATCAATATTGTTGCCGCAACTCCACGCAAAAAAATGATGGAAAAGCATGTGAGTTGCATGTTTTATTTTTTTTATTCCTAAACTGTGCCTGCTATCGTTTGTATCGTACAAAACTTTCTTCGTTTTGCCAAAGAGTCACATCAGGTTTTTCTCTGATATAATATATCTGTTTTGGTTTGATCACATGCCGTTGAACGGGAAGTGGTTTTATTCGTGGTTCTTTTGGTGGGTGCTCAAAGAAATGAGGAAGTTTTTTGGTGATAAATATCGTGACAATGTATTTAGCGAGGAGCAACGCAATCAGTACTTCTACACAAAGTAGTGCGATTGCAAGACTCCATCCACTTGTTAAAAATTTCTGAGAAATGTCGTGTCGTTGGTAATAAGAATTTAATCCAATCATGGTGGTAAGTGCGATAATTAGGTAAATGAAATACATGAGGTCTAGTGTGAGTGGGATTGATTTTTCGCCTCGTTTCACGACCCCATAAAGTTCATAGAGATGGAGCAAGAGTAAAAAGAATGCGGAGGGACCAATGAGCAGGGAGAACATATACAAGATTGCATCTAGGTCGGTGAGGATGGTTCCGTAGAGGAGGTAGGAAAATGTTTGAAAGACAACGGCGACAAGGCCAGCGAGAATCAGAGCGTCTATACTGTGTTGTATTTGAATTTCTTTAACATATTGTTGCGTATCTTGGAGTTGTTCTATTGTTTTCGCAAGTTCTCCTTGGATCTGCTGAAGTTGATCATCGCTCATTTACCCATCGTCTCGTATGTTCCTTCCATAGATGTAAATGAAACAGTAGTATAAAAATATTCAAGATGCGCTTGTTTATAAAACGTTTTTTTAATGCAATAAAATCAAGAAATGTACACTGTTTTCTTTTATCTCTATGCCTAGGAGGTTTACTATCATAAAATTCACAGGACGATTTGTTTGTATCTGCCAATCAGAAAAACCATAGATTTATTAAGGAAGGTTCCTATAGAGCCGTTTACAGTGATAATTAGGGGTTTATCATATGAAGAAATCGTTCATGGTGTTTGGACTTTGTCTTTTATTGGTAGGTATGCCGGTTGGGCTCAGCGATTGTGGCTGTACACTCCCCGATGATGCGAGTGCAGCTCAACAATCCGTACAACCATGGATTTCTGATGCTGATATTACTGTATTACAAGAACAAGGATTCAAGGAAGGATGGACGTTTACTGTAGGGAAAAACCCTGCCACAGATCGCCCGTTGTCGCAACTCTGCGGTCTTGTTGAACCAGAAAACTGGTGGGTCAGTGCATCATTTGACCCGTGCATTCCAACACGTGAGTTACCTTCTCATTTTGACTGGCGTGAACTCGGAGGGTGCACCCCCGTGAAAGACCAAGATGGATGTGGGAGCTGCTGGGCGTTTGGAACCGCCGCACCTCTCGAATGTAACATTCTCATTAAAGATCATAAGGAAGTTGATATCTCAGAACAATGGCTTGTCAGTTGTAATCAGAACGGATGGGGGTGTAACGGCGGTTGGTGGGCCCATGATTATCATCAATGGAAAATGGATCGGTTTAATGGAACCGGTGCAGTACTGGAAGAAGAATTCCCCTACGTGGCATGGGACGCCCCCTGCGATGGACCATATCATCATCCGTACATCATGGATTCGTGGCATTACATCGGATTCTCCCAAGGTGTTGCCCCAACCGATGCTATTAAACAAGCGATTATGACGTATGGGCCTGTCTCCGTAGGCTGCGCAGTCACCGAAGCGTTCGGAGCATACACCGGAGGGGTCTTTAACGAAAATGATCCTCATGCACAGATCAATCATGCAGTAGCACTCGTCGGCTGGGATGATAGCCAAGGGGCAAATGGCGTTTGGTTCCTGAGAAATTCCTGGGGCGCCTGGTGGGGCGAAGAAGGGTACATGCGCATTGAATACGGTGTTTGTAAGGTTGGATATGCTGCTTGCTACGTCAATTATCCGGCGAAAACCAAAATAGAGATCAATGGCGGGCTGCTTGGTGTTTCAGTCGGGTTCAGAAATATGTGGAACATGACTACGACAGATGTCAAATGGAACATCATCCTTAAAGGCGGGATCTTTGGAGTAATCAACACATCCATGCAAGGTACAATAGAATCGTTAGAACCTGGAGTGGTTGTGTATGAGAGAATCCCACGTCTTGGATTCGGACCTCTAAGTATCTCAGTTACTGCAATACCAAAAAACGCGGGAAAAATAACAAAACATGCTGAAGGATTCTTATGCGGGTTGTTGTTATTCGTACCCTAAAACCAATAAATACCTCTTCTTTCGTCTTCATGTAAAGTAAAGTGACATCGCCAACATTTTTGTAAAAAACATTAACAATGAAGTGATCACATCCCTAATCTTGGGATGAAGAGGGATGGGATCACTTACACCTGAAATACGAAGACGTATTGTTAAAGCTTACAAAA
>JAPKYG010000080.1 GCA_026394435.1 Methanobacteriota archaeon
ACGATTGAGACTTCGACGTAATGTTTCTTTCGTATCATAGTATTTTCTCCCAGACTTTTTTTTAATTAGAGGGCGGGGAGGGATTTGAACCCTCGTAGGCGGATCTGCAGTCCGCCACATAGCCACTTTGTTACCCGCCCATGTTGCTGTGTTACCCGGCGAAAGACGAGTTACCCGGCGTGATTCACGCGTAGCCACTGAATTCCCCCTCGGGTTTTAACTGTTTTGGTCGCAACACATCAAGTACCGTCAGCAGTTCAGTCTTGGTGATTTCTCCCTTGTGATACTTGTCCACAGATGCTCTGATTCTGTCTTCATCGTCAAGGAGTTTTTTCTTCATGAACACCCTTTCGATATCAACCTTCATCTGTTGTTGTGTGGGTCTATTATAAATCATGGTCGTTCTAAAATCCTTGTGTCGAGCCGGATGGTATCTCTTTTAATTTTGGTTTCTTCATTGATCAACCTTCGTTTTTTGATGATTCATGAAGCCGCAGTAGCGACAGTAAAACTCATTGAGTATCTTGCCGCAGCTCGCACATCTTATCTTCATATTTTTTTCGCCTGTGATTTAATTAACTCTGTTTAATCCTCCTTATCTTCGTCCGCCCGGAAATATCGTTTATGCTGTTGCCAATACATAAGAAGACACTGGGAGCGAAGGCTATGGGTCAATAAGTCTGGGTGAAAGCGCAGTATGTCTCCAATGCTGCAATTCAATCGTTTGCATTGTTTAAGGAGATATTTTCGCCGTCTCTTACTTTCTTTTATGTTCAATATTTCCCGCCTGTAGAATGATACCATTTACCTAGTGTTGAAGCCCTACATCTGAAAAAAGGGTGGAAACCATACCAATAAAGAGCCTTGGTCTTGAGCCTAAGCAATCGAGTATTTTCCTCATAATGAAGATGGGAATATTCCTGCATCTTTGAATAACCGACTGCGGTGCAAACCCATCTGTCTGCAACAAAAAAAGCCGGCTGCGCCCTTTTCGCTGTCAGAATAAAAACAACAGGGACGACTATCAGGAAAAAAGTATCCATCATGAAGAGAAAACCAAATGAGAGCCACGGCAGGAGCGTTGGTGGGATAATTATCCAGAGTAGGTTTTGATGAGCAGAATACCATGATTCTTCGATGTCGTTCATTCCAGGCCCCCCTCTACTAGAACACCCTTGCAAACCGGGCAAAAATTACTCCAAGGATACTGAAATTTTCTAGAGCATCGAACACATTTAAACATCAGAATCCTCCTCGTCAGGATCCGGCCACGGCCGCTCTGGAAAATCAGGGAAAGGATCAGGTTGGATCATTTCAAAGAACCTTCCTGTTGCTTATTCTTATTGTTAATTGAGAGGGACAATTTACCCTCTTGATTAACATTAAGAGTTACATCTTTCTTATCTGCAGAGTCTTTTCCTGTAAAATATTTTATAAAATCATCATAAGAATTTAGGTACCAACTTTCCTTACTTTTTCTGGATGCCATCTAGTTGCACTCCCAAAATAAATTTTTATAACTACTTTTTCACCGCTTCCAATAACTCTTCAAACGATAGTTTTTCAAAGTAATTTCTATCCTCTTGAGATCGCCCCCATATTAACATTTCTCTTGTTTCTTTTTCCACCGCATCTATAGAGACTTCTCTTCGCTCTGTTTTTGGCAACTCGTAGAATTTTTTACCGTATTTTTCAACTGCGATTTCATCTTCGAATTTCTGAATACGTTTAACAAAACCTTTAACGTCAGCTTCTTCAAATATTCTTTTGCGATGCTCTATAACGGCCAATTGCTCTTTTGATAATTTTCCCTCTTTGTTCGCCATGTAACTTCCCCAAGATATTTTAATGATAGGAGATTAGACCTTTTTTCAGTCTGGGGGACAGAAAAAATATGATCTAACCTCCCATGAGAATAAATATACACCACCAGGTTATTAATTTTATTATACCCTTAAATTTACGATGGATACGGGGCTTGTACGCATTATCTCACCCCTGGGTAATGGTCGAGTACCGTTTCGAGAGGATGATAAAGCGTCTATTGATTTTTAAATAAGCCATGAATAAGAATACAAAGGAGGTTTAGTGCTCACGTGTCTCATCATAATATTTTCGTCCCGGATGTGATTTTTCCCACTTTCTCCTAGGTTCCTCGCGATCTTTTTTACTCCATTCGTCCCTCTGTGTTTCAGTTTCTTTTCGATAAACTGCCAGGCATTTGATCCCCCTGTTAATCGACAAAGATTTAGGGCGGAATGGTGGGCTTAATCGATGACCAATGGAGAAGTATTTAATAGCTATACTTGTTTGTGATTTTGCCACTCAAAGACTGTGACACCAAACTATTTCTTCGAAAGTGACACGACATGATAGAAATAAAAGTACAAAATATTGTAGCGTCTACAGCCTTCGCAGAGAAATTAGATCTCGATGTGATAGCACAATCGTTCGAAGACGCAGAATATGAACCAGAACAGTTCCCAGGATTGGTATATCGGTTAAAAAATCCAAAGACGGCTACGCTCCTCTTTAGAAGCGGAAAAGCTAACTGTACAGGCGCAAAAACTATTGAGGATGTAAGGACTACCATCAAAATAATAGGAGAAAAACTAGAAAAAATAGGTGTAGAAATACATAAAAACCCTGAGATTGTCATCCAGAATATTGTAGCCACAGCTGATCTAGGCGGAGAACTTAATCTGAGCGAAGTAGCTATATCTCTTGGTTTAGAAAATGTGGAATATGAGCCTGAGCAGTTCCCAGGACTTGTGTATCGTATCAGAGAACCCAAGGTGGCTATGCTCTTGTTTGGCTCTGGAAAAATAGTCTGTGCAGGCGCAAGAAAGATAGAGGATGTTTCGTTAGCGGTAGAAAATTTATCAAAGGAGCTTTCTTCGTTAGGACTTCTTCGTAAATAAAACTTCTACGTACGAGTATTTATATAACTCAACTGATAAGTTAGAGAATATCAGGGATTTGATTTGTATTGGTTAAAAAAGAAAAACAGAAAATAGAAGAGATCATCCTATGTCCTGAATGTGGGAGTTCCCATCTCAGTAAGGATTATTCTCGAGCAGAATTGGTATGTGGAAGTTGTGGACTTGTTCTTGATGAGGATATCATTGACCATGGCCCGGAATGGCGTGCATTTGACAGCGAACAACGCGAGAAACGAGCTCGAACTGGAGCACCAATGACCTACACCATTCATGATAAAGGATTAAGTACGGTGATAGGATGGAAAAACAGAGATTCCTATGGGAAGGCAATCCCAACGAGAAATAGAGCACAACTCTATCGTTTGAGAAAATGGCAGAGGCGAACGAGAATTAGCAATGCAACCGAGAGAAACATTGCTATTGCACTTTCTGAGCTTGACAGAATGGCATCAAGCCTGGGCCTCCCAAGAACGGTGAGAGAGACCGCTGCGATGATCTATAGAAAAGCAGCATTGAAGAAATTGGTCCGTGGTAGAAGCATAGAAGGTGTTACCACCGCAGCATTGTATGCAGCATGCCGGCAGTGCCATGTGCCACGTACACTTGATGAAATAAGTAACATAGCACATATATCGAGGAAAGAGATCGGAAGGACTTACAGATATGTCTCTCGTGAATTAAGATTAAAATTGTTGCCGACTTCACCAGAGGATTATATTTCAAGGTTCTGCAGTGAACTGAAACTTAGTGGCGATGTGCGAGCGAAGACCGTGGAGATATTACGAGAAGCTGCACACCGAGAACTTACTAGTGGACGTGGCCCAACTGGTATGGCAGCAGCGTCTCTTTATATTGCATCGGTACTTTGTGGTGAACGGAGAACGCAACGCGAGGTAGCAGATGTCGCAGGTGTTACCGAGGTTACTATTCGAAATCGCTACAAGGAACTCACAAAAAAACTAGATATGGATATTGCTCTGTAAGTTTACCGTTCGCCCCTATTTACTCTTCTTTTTAGTTAAAATTATTTCCATTGAAGACACATTAGAGGTTCTCCCGTCCTCATTGGTAATACTCTCCGTGCCAATTTTTATCTCTTTTAGTTTCGCATCGGTAATAAACCTGTTTCTCACAATTTCTGCTGTATCTACCGCGGTACTTATCGCCCTGCCTCTCGCTTTAATAACAACCTCATCCGAACCACTAACGTTAAACTGTGTCACTACTGCAAGCACATAGCTCATAGGAGGTTTGTGCCCAACATAGATTACGTTTTCATCAGTTCTTCTTTTTTCAGCTGTTCCCGCTTCTGTTGTTTCTTCTGCCATAATTTTTTTCCCGCTCAAACCTACAATTTCATAACAACTGTTTCTTTAAAAAACCAACCATCCGTAAAATTAAGATAAAAAGATGTTGAAAATCGCTTCTCTATACTATGGAGTTGACAAATCGGGGTTGTAAATTTTAGGATGGTTCTGTTGAATTAAGATGTGTTGAAAACATGGATTGTTGAATTATGGTTGATACGGACAGTATCCGCATTCATTCATAATGAGCATGTTTTTCTTTTGTCTTTCTCCTACGTTCCTTTCTTTCCTTCTTTGTTAAAGGCTTAGATTTCGCCCCTGGAGATATATCCTTTCCGCCCTTGACTTTACTCATATTACCTTCCTCCTTCATTCATATTCATAAATATGGATAGAAAAATGTAGTTAAAATATTTACTGTTTGTAGTAGTGTATGTAGATTTTAGAAGGATAAAAAGGTGTTGAAATTTAAATTATTTTTATAGTGATGTTGAAATATGGGTAACAATTGTTAAATATCATCTAAGTATGGTTATAAAAATCACTTGCTCTTTCTTTAAAAAACCAACCCCTTGTATCTATAAAGCATAAATCAATGCTTCATCAG
>JAPKYG010000214.1 GCA_026394435.1 Methanobacteriota archaeon
CATTTTTTTACTATTTTACTTAGGGCGTTTATTTTAGTAGAGGAAAAAGTCTCAATAGGTCTCGAAGGTTTTATCTAAGGTCTCGTAGTAAAGTGATAGATACCAGAAGTTTTAACCTCTTTTCCGTCGTTCACCGAGACATTCCACCAGTATTTTGTATTGGTACTGCTGAAGTTATTGTTTTTCTGATGATAGGTGCCGTTTACAACCGAGTTATTGACACCAAAGAGTTGCCACAAGCCGCTCGAGTTGCTATACCACGAAATCGTCATCGTATCACCGTTTACATCATTGACGGTAATGTTCAATGTTGGAGTTGTTGAAATGCCCGTGCTCCCATTTGTTGGTCCTTCATTATTAATTGTTGGGAGATCGTTGTGTGTTATAGAGAAAGTAAACCCCGGTTTCGTGGTAAGAAACTCTGCCCCATAAAGAAATGTAGCCTGAAGTCCCCCTAGCATAATGAGAATCGTTAATCCGATGATGAGAGCAGCGAGTTTTTTCTTCATCGCACCAGCTCCCCCTCGGTCTTCTTCATCAGGATTTCACCTGTTGGAACCGGGTGATCTCAAGAAAATTACTGTTTTTAATGTCAGAGGCGCCCATGATCTGACTGGGACGTGTAATAATAATTCTTCTCCCAGATGTCCTTGTCATCCGTAATTGCGGCATTTCCTCGTCCTTACCATGAAAATACATACGGGAGTATCATTGAGTGAATTCAAATAGATTTTTAGTAGTTTAAGTAGTATAAGATTGTGTTTTCCTCTTTTGTATATATGAGTCACAATTCGTGAAATTACTGAGATAACCTCAAATTATTATCCGTCAGTATATCTTTATTCGGTCCATCCAGGAGTAATCTGGGTTGAAATTTGTATTTTTTCGAGGTCGAAAATAACATTAGTAATGGGAGGATAATTAAAGGTTACTGTTACTTGATTTGAAGATTTTGTTATGGTGTAATCAGTGTTCTTTATGAGATTTTCATCAGATAATGTTGAATTTAAAAAATTGAACCATATTGTCGGAAATTGGGTAATTATCGCTAAGGATTTTACTAAAGTGATGGTATTGTTTGTTGCTGTCATATATTCGGTTCGCACTGGATATGTTCCATAACCGGTGATAGACGTTTTTTCATCGTTAGGGATTAGATCAATACAAGTTAATGAAAGGTTTGCTTGACGAGTAGAAGTATTATAACTTACTGAAAATTCTGGTTTAATAATAAACACAGCCCCTTGAGTTTGATTGAGAATTATCCCTCCTATTTCGTAGTTATAGGCTTGATTTAGGAAATATGCATTTTCTGATGTATAGCGAAGGATCCCAAAATTGTCTTCGTACGTATCTCCTACTGTTCGAGTGATTCTATATGCCCATCCATTCGAGATTAACGCGAGTCGACCAAACGCTTTATTTGACATGAAAAATCCAAGTTCTCTACTACCTAAGGTAATTGAGGACGATATCGGAACATCTTGTTTGAGAGCAATCTGGGTATCAATAGAAAATTTAAGTTGTGAAAACTGATCTGCCACAACACCCATATGTTCAGCTTCTCGTGATTCCATCCATTTTGGAACATAGATCGTTTGAATAATTGAAACCACTGCAAGAACAAGTCCAACGATCATGACTGCCACAACGATACCAGCAACTGCTTCATC
>JAPKYG010000122.1 GCA_026394435.1 Methanobacteriota archaeon
AGGCAAGATCCTTGTTATGATTCCCAAGATATGTTCCTTTATACCGGGAGTCCTGAGCAGAAAGCGTCCTTAAACCAAAGAGAGTGACCAACGTCTTCTGCACGTCAGCTACAATCCGTTCCTGCATATGTTTTTCAATAAGGGAAAAATCAAGAGAGACAAGGAAAATCTGATTTGGCCGTATCGAGAGATCCTTAGCGTCGATGACATCGTACGGGTGGTCATACTGACGGCTGAAACTGTCTTTGACGTTCTCGGCCAATTCGCTATACTGATTGTTTTTTCCTAAAAGTGTTGAAAGGGTGCTCATGATTTGTAAGGCGTTATACCATAGCGCTTGGATTTCCACGGCTTTCTTTAATCGTGGTGTTGCATAATAATCCCCAAGTTTAACATCCATCCAGGTAAGTCCTTCGCCATGGCTGATGAGAAAATCATTGTCCATGTGGATGTCATAGTCTGTGCCTTTTTTGTATCCCTCAATAATTGATTGTAAAGTCGGCCAGAGTTTCTCAGCAAGGCTCAAGTCATTAGTATATTTGAGGTATTGGTAGACGCGATCCACATACCACAGTGACGCATCCACGGTGTTGTACACTGGCTGAGAATCTCGTTCTGCAAACACATTAGGAATTAATCCATTCTTGCAGTATTTACCAAAGCTTTGGAGGATTTGTTTCGCGTCTTCGAACCGCTTGGTCACCAGGGTGATTCCTGGTAGTGCGATCAGAGTGTCACGCCCCCAGTCACTAAACCAATGGTATCCTGCAACGATTGATTTTCCCGTGCCTTTTTTTACGATAAAATTATCGGCTGATAACACAAGTTTGTCGCATGCGCGGGGAAGTAGTGCCTGTGTTAGTAACTGTTGTTTCCGTTGCATTTCTCGGTCGTAGATATGTGAGGGATCATCCTGCAGTTCATCTTCGATTGTGAAGAGGAGATAGTATTCAGCAGATTTCTTAAGAGGCATCTGAAATTCACCGATATGAAAATTATGGTCTCTCCAGGAATCGTTCCGCTCTCGATCTTTTTTATAGTACAACTCTTCCCAGTATCCATCTGGTATATAACAAGAGTTTTTCAGGACCATTTTGAGTGTTTTGTCGATGTTACTGGGTTTGACGACCACACCCTCATCAACAACATCTTGAGAAAATGAGGCAGAACCAGGTGAGGTCATGTCGTAGAAATGCCGAGAGTTAACCACCGGAACGTGAGAAAGAACCAGAGATTTATTTGTCTCAACCGTGTATTTAATGATTGCCGTGTTTTTTCCATGCTCCATGAAAAAGGTTTTTTTGAGTCTTACTCCGTCAATGTCGTATACGAGTGAGGGGAAGAAATCAAACACGAATTTACATTTGTGACCTTTAAGGGGATACACGCGATCTTTGATCTGTATTCTGTCGGTGACGTTGGAGACAAACATCCATCGTTTTGCTGGCGGCTCTAAACTTGCAACAAGCAATCCATGGAACTTACTTGTCGTCTCACTAGAATGAGTTAAGGATGCGTAGCTACCGAGACCGTTCGTTACAATCCATTCTCGCATATATGCCTCCTCACTACATGTGTAAACGGATACTATTGAAAAAACTTATCGTAAAAATTCTTTATAAATATCAAGGGTCCGTCGAGTGACCGCATCCCAGCTGAATTCCTCTAATACTCGCTGTCTCCCGTTTTTCCCCAGTTGGAGTCCTTTGTCCGGTAATTGAAGAACTTGTATGATCCCCCACGCGATGTCTTTAGGCTCAAAGGGGTTGACGTGGATGCCGCATTGTTTTTCTCCAGAAGGGATGATTTGTTCCCGCATCCCATTGGTCCCTCGTGCACCAACAACCGTCGGTTTTGCCATGGACATTGCTTCCGTGCATACAATTCCAAACGGTTCATAAAGTGAGGGGAGTACGACTATGTCTGCTGCTGCGTAATGCCGGATTCTTTCTTCTTCACTAACGAATTCTGTTCTGAAAATCACCCGGTCATGGATACCTAAACCATCAGCGGTCGATCGCAGTTCATTCTCCATATCCCCTATGCCAAGGATCAGTAATTTCGTGTTCGGGAAATCCTTGAGTATCTGGGGCATTGCTCGAACAAGTTTGTCTGCTCCTTTTACGGTGACGAGGCGACCAATGAAAAACAATAATGTTTCGTGGTCTTGGACACCGTATCTTCTCCTTTGAGCGAGGCGGTCTTCATTTGAAATCTTTGTCGGGTCGTATTTTGCAGGGTCGACGCCATTCCAACACGGTCGGATTTTATCTTGGGGAAATCCAAGTTTTAGGAGCTCGTCTGCCATCGAGTTGGAAACGGTGATGATGCAATCCGCGACTTGACCTCCTTCAAATTCAATGTCTTTTATGGTATGGGATCCTCGTCCTATGGATCGTCCAACTTCTGTAGAGTGTACATGGAACACTAATGGAATGTTCAATTCTTTTTTAGCCACTATTCCCCCCATGATTCCGAGCCAATCATGCGCGTCAATGATAGTAAATGACCGTCCATTCTTCCGAACGAGTGAGTTTACAAGCTGCGACGCAGACATGATATTGTAGCTTAGGACGTCAGCAAAAAACTTGAAGTTCGGCCCCCACGAGCGGAGTTCATGATCTGCGCAGAGATAAAATGGTTTGCTGAGATCAAGTGTTTTCGGTCTGTACACTTCTACGCCATCGATCTGATCAGAGGTAGCAAGAGCATTATCCCTGTTAAGGGTAAAAACAGTGACTTCATGTTCAAGTTCTATTTGCTTTTTTGTAATCTCAGTGGCAAATGTACCAAGTCCACCGTAGATAACTGGGGGATACTCCCAGGAAAAATGCACAATCTTCATGATGTGTTACGTCTCCTCACCGTGATTCAGCTTTTTCCTTCAAGTCTTGTAAGATGTTCATATAGTTAATAAAACCATCATATGGGATGTCATACGGACTGAAGTACGCATGGACATTGCCGTCTTCAAAGCCTTTGGTTGAAATGTAGTAGAGGTGATCTGATGTCTGGAGTAATCGCCAGATGTACAGGAGATCTCTATCTCCTTTCTTTTTGAGTTTTCGTCCGATGTCTTTTAGTTCGTTGAAGCAAGCGATCTGCATGTTGTTCCCAAGCCATGTCGAGACATTTCTGTCTTCGTCTGCCCAGGAGATCGCCCAGGGAGAGTCGATGTCGCCGACCGCGTTGTACCGCTCGACTGCTTCACTCACCGTAGCAAAATCAAGGTTATCATGTTTCAGTACTTCACCAGGGAGATGTTTGAGAAATTCAAAGATTCCTGTTTCTACCCATTGGTGCTCCCCGAAAGTTTCGTAATCCATGAAAAGGTTAATGACGTCACCAAACGAGTTGGACATCCAGTTCGCGTATTTATCCGCGGTAAGGGGGAACCCGGGCCAGTTACGTGCAGAAAATCGGAACCCAACATCATCACTGAGTTTATAGTTGCGCAAGAGCACTTTGAGGTTTGCGTTCACTGGTTTGTAGACAAAGTTTGGTGAACGCCACCCAAGGATTCTTTCCGCCCCTTCGGTGATAATACCTTTATACCCGAGGTCTGCAATTTTTTGTGCGATCCTATTATCGTAGATTGCCTCGGTGTTTCGAAACACTTTTGGTTTGTAGTTGAAGATCCGCTTGATCATCTGTCGATGCATCTTGACTTGATCCTCAAACTCATCGAGATCATCGTAGAGCCCAGAGAGAGAATGAAAGTAGGTCTCCTCGATGAGGTCAACAGCACCGGTTTTGAACAGTTCCTTGAAACTATCAAGAAGTTCCGGGAGGTACTTCTCACAGTATTCAACGAACGTTCCGGTAAGACTATAGGATATTCGGAATTTCCCATCGTATTTGCGAATCAAATCAAGGAATAAATTATTGGTAGGGAGATAACATTTCTTTGCCACTTTTTCAAAAATCTTTTGGTTAAGATGTTGATTAAAATAAGTGGAATGGAAATCTCTTGTATTTCCAATATTAAACACCGAGAAATGATTCAATCTAAATGGTTGGTGTACTTCGAAGTAGAAACATATGGATGGCATATTAGGCAAGACCCCTGTAGACGTCAAGCGTCCGTTCTGCGACGCGGTCCCAGGTAAATAATTGTATCTCCCTTTTTGAACTTTGCCTCATGGCATCCCGCAAGGAATCATACCGTAAAAGTGCGATAATTTTGTTTGCCATCTCATCGGTATCCCAAAAGTCGACCTTGAAGCAATTCTTCAGTACCTCCGAGACGCCAGCGCTTTTTGACACAATTGTGGGTGTTCCTGCGGAGATTGCTTCAAGAGCGGTGATACCAAACGGTTCGCTGACTGATGGCATGACGTAGATACTTGAGATTTTATAGATATGTTGGACTTCCTCTTCCGTCAGTTTTCCTGTAAAAATGACTTTATTTGATATCCCCATGTGTACAGCTTGTTCAATTAAGCGAGGAAGCATGTCTCCGGCTCCTGCAATCACAAACCGAGCATCCTCAAACTCTAATACTTTTTTTGCAGCTTTCAGGAAGAACTCCGGGCCTTTCTGTATCGTTAGTCTCCCCAAGAAAAGGATAAGATTTCGTTTCTCCCCTTCCCCAATGGGATAGACTGCATTGTGGACCACGGTGATTTTATCCGGGTGTATACCGTATTTCTCAACAATGACTCGTTTGGTGAACTCACTGACTGCGATGATACGGTCTGCTTTCTGCATGCCTTCTCGTTCGATATCGACGAACCATTGGTTTGGATAGATCCAAGCCGATCGGTCATACTCAGTTGAATGAACCGTCAGAACAAGAGGAACACCCATCTTTTCTTTCAGGGCTACCGCTGCTTTCATAGTGAGCCAGTCATGACAGTGTATCAAATCGTACTTCCCTTTGACCCTCTGAACTAACAGATCATTGTATCGATAGACCGCCTCAAAGAATTTCCCGCCAAGTTCTTTATCATCGGGTCGGTCGTACGGATATACCTCTGTTTCTCCCACTTCAATGATATTAATATTCTTGTTATCACTCTTGACTTTTTGTCTGAGCTTCGGCATGTAGAAGTCTATGTGAACGTTTTTATCGGCAAGTCCATGGGTCAACCCGTAACAGTGGGTACCTAAGCCTCCCACTTTAAATGGTGGGTATTCCCAGCCGATCATTGCGATTTTCATTCCTCTGCTTCCTCACCAATGACACATGTTGTGTTTACTAATAATTTCTACTCCCAAGTATCTTCGTAAATTCATCGAGATTACACGGTAATTGAAATTTTCTTTATTTGATGTGCGATTTTTAACCGTAAAACCTACCTCAGTGTTATAAGCTTTTCGTTTTTATTCGAGTTCTTTCTTTTTCTCAAATGAAATTAAGATTTTTCCTCCGAAGTTTGTAAAGACTATCCTATTTTCTATTTGTTGATGGTATGCTTTTTTGGATTATAATAGTATCTGAGAAAACTTGTAAAAATGAGGGTTATACGTGGATATATGTTTAGTATAAATTGTTCGAATTGTTGTTACTACAAATGGTTTTTGTCGCTGTCACCCAACACAAAACAATATGGTGCATTGGGTGTGGTGACACAACACTCTCCACAGTAAGCAGCAGTGGGAGAATGCTGCAACGCTTCTCGCGACATCTTTATGATATCGTGGTTATCCTCTTTTTCATCTCTTGACATTTCGTCTGCCTGATCGAACAGGGACCCTAATCGATATCAACTGTTACCTTGAACTTGCTTCTCCAATCATGTGATCATGGAGATCTTCTTATCAAGGATAAAAAAACATACCGCCTCTGATTAATTAAGGTTTCGCTGGCGTGGGTTTTACGGTTTTAATTGAGTTTTCGTTATTTATATATACCCGCATGATACTATGTAATAGGGCAGGATAATAGAATAAGAGGTATTTCCAGTGAAAAAACATACCCGGATGGTTCAATATATTTGCTGTATAATGGTTTTTTTATTTGTGTGGGGTGCATTATTGCCAATAGGTAACTCCCAAACCAATATATTACAGACTGACGAAGAAAAGATGTTCCTGGAGGGACTTTTTAATTTGTAATCATGGTATATAAATCTACTCCTGTTTTTAATTTCAACACCTATTACAAGCATTTGATTTTTAATTTGCTTTCTTTTGTATCCCCTGATGGAAAAGTTGTCAGTTAGAAAATCGTCATCAACTAAACACTCAAGTCTGGTTTTATATCATGTTGAATTTTCGTGGGTGTAACCAGGAGAGTATTTAACATTTCCATTGTAATTTCTATGGTATTCTTTTGCCTAATCTAGATAATATCTAGAGGAATTTTTATTCTGAGATGAACAACGGTAATTAGCGATAGTTATGTTCATGATTTAGGAAACCTGCGACAAAATTACTATAATTCGCCACAGGTATGGATTCTTTTCACATATCTCAGATGGACTTGCTTCTGTTCTGCTTATTAGTTGCCATTGCAGATGCACTTACAGAAGTAATGTTTATGATGGAGAAGTATCACTACTTACTTACTTTTGTTGTGGCTAGGGCATAGAACACTTTGAAGCCAACTATCACACTGGCTGGTGCTAGTAAGTAGATAACAGCGTTGAATAATGTTACTGCCCAGATGGGAAAAAGAATTAAGCCAGCCAGTAGACTAAGCATAAAGACCATGGTCAATCCAGAAATTAAGAATAAAGCTCCTTCTTCATGGAAGATGTTGAGGATTCCAACAGCAACACCGATTGCTAGAAGCCACCATACCCAAGTGGTTTCCCAACTATAGAGAGTAGCCAGCCCGCCCAAAACTAAAGCGGCTATAATTCCAATCAAAACTGCTGTAAATCCTAGCTTTTTGTTAATAAAATCTAATTTGGGCAAATGAATAGGTTTCTTTATTTTAAACATTTTTATCACCCTCTTTTTTTAGTATTTTAGGAACTCGAAGTTGTTGAATATTTTTATTTAATTTAGTTAGGTTATTTTTTAGCCAGGTTAAATTAAATTTGGGCGCTTTGGTTTTTTGAGGTTTTGTTTCTTTAGCGATTTTAGGAGGAACATTACTATTCTCAGATGCTTTTTGCTCTGATTCTTTGATTGTTTTTTCTAATTCTGATCTCCATGATTCTCCTCTTAGGTTTTTGTTTTTAGCCTGAGGATCTTCTAGAGGAGCTGTTTTTCTTGCTTCTTCTGGTAACTTCTCATTTTTTTTCTCTTCAGGAAATTTAAGAAATTTAACTGTCCCTTCTTTAAACTCCACCGCTCCATTTTCTCTAAATTCTTTAAGGATATTAAGAAGTTTAATTCTATCCATACCTAATTCTTGGGCCAGCTGAAAAGTATTAGCAGATCCCTGTTTTTTTAAATGTTCAAGTATGTCACAGGCAGCATTTAGTATGTCACAGGCAGCATTTTTTTCTTCCGAGATCATTTTTTTCTTACTCCCAATCCAACTTATCCCCAAAAGGCCTTGATGTAGTCGGTGAATGGCCCCTGAACATAGGATTGAAAGTCTTTTTTCTTCTTATCAATTTCACTAATAAAGTACTTAACGTTGTTTGCCATATAG
>JAPKYG010000132.1 GCA_026394435.1 Methanobacteriota archaeon
AGACAAACTACCTGTCGTGGTTGTTGGTGGATGTCATAATGCACTGTATAATATCACATTGCTTACTGCCTTGAAGGATAAATTGAAAGATGGTGTATGCGACCAGTACTTTTGTGCTGTTCCAAGCCCGGTGTGTTTCAGCTGGGCTCTTGTAGTGAAACCACGCGGCGGTGCAATCGCTTCAACCGGCTGTACTGGATATGGCCTTGGCAGTGAGGATGAAGGTATCGACGACCCGGTTTCATTAAGTGGAGCACTTGAAACGAACTTTTTCTGGCAGATCGGTAATAACAGCGTAACAAACCTTGCCAAAGCTCACAGCCAAGCCATTGCAAAATATATTAATGAACACACCATACATCAACTCGACGCGTTCTGTATTACCAACTGGGCGCTTCTTGGTGACCCGAGTTTGAGATTCGGCGGGTATTCTTCATAATAGAGGAATCTATCTTTTTTTCTCTTTTTATAATCGATTTGCACAAAAAACATGGTGTTAAAAACCGTGTTAATGCTTCTCCGATATAAATATGTTAGTGTTAATCTGACATTAACTCTCCAACAAGATGTTGAAACAAGAGGACTAAATGATCTTTATCTAAAGTATCATTACCTTCTTGCTTCAAATCCCAACTACATTTTTCTTTCTTTTCATCATATTCAAAATTTATAATTACTGTTCCTTGTAGCATTTTCACGCTTCCCAATTACATTTAACAACAAATAAATCATATTAAAATTCTTCTCTCTTTCATTCGTCATCGATTAGCACAAAACATGAGTTTAAACCGTGTTAATTCTTGTTCGATACGCTTATATAAAGATTTCTGTTTATGGTATTTTGGCACGATATGGAGGCTTTTATGTCATTTGGCTTTCAATGTCAACTATATCCCCCCGGTTCGGGCCCTAATAGTTATTTAAAGAGGTTATTGGTGTTTCATTCATGGAAGAAAAGGTTGCAGCCCGTGCTATAACAAAATATCTGAAAAAAGGAAACATGGCGCGTTGTTTACGAGATATTCTCCCCTCATCTGGTCTTTCAAAAGAACAGCGAGAAGAAATCGCAGAGCTTATCCATGATGTGGTTCGATGGAAAAAACTGTACGAACACATAATTGACATCCGTGGACTAAAACCATCTCCTGAAACCTATGTGAAACTAGCAATGAATGGCTCGCAGGCAGATGCCTCCTCATATCCTTTTGAGTACCGTTATTCCTGTTCTTCGTACGTAGCAAATGTCCTCAAAGACCATGGAGAATGGGCTGAGTTTCTCAATGAGAAACCACCAACTACTCTCTGCGTGAATTTCAATAAAAGTAAAATCGACGATGTGATGAGCATGTTACAGCAAGAGACTCTTCCTGCAGAACGATCCCTTCTCACAACCGCGATCCTCACCAGTTCAATTAGCAAGTACTCGAAAGTCATTCAACAACGCTTTGCGCATGTGCAGGATGAAAGCAGTCAACTTGTTTCGTTGCTTACAGCATCTCTTGGTGAGTCCATTTTTGATTATTGTGCGGGGAATGGCGGGAAAAGCCTTGCGATAGCATCCATTACGAAAAATGGAAAGAAGCTCTATGCGTATGAGATGAATGCAGCAAAACGAACAACGCTGAAACGACGATGCAGTGAATATAACGCAAACGTCACCGTTGAAGATAATCCCTCTGAAAAAAAATATGATATCGTTTTAGTTGACGCGCCCTGTACCGGCCTTGGTGCTGCACGCAGAAACCCAGAGACAAAATATGTAGAAAGCCCTGGTGACCTCCCGCAGACACAATTATCTATTTTAAAGCAAGCAGCAGGAAACGTCAAATCTGGCGGTGTGCTTTTCTACGCGGTCTGTACTATGACACCTGAGGAGACAATGCAAGTGATTCAAGCCTTTGTTAAGAAGAAGGGATTTACTCTTTCCCCGTTTGATGACCTACCTCATAAAGAGTTCCTTTTAAAAAACAAATATGGTGCGTTTAGCACTCTTCCACGTGGGGACCTGTTTTTCCTTTCTGTTCTAAAAAAAGAACAGTGAAACAAACAAGAGAAATAAGCGAGGAAGGAGGGGGAAAAAAATATGAAGAAGAAACATGAGAATACTATTTTCCCTTCCTCACCAGAAACTCCTCTCTTTTTTCATGTATTTAAATTTGTGCTGACAAAATACCAAAACGAGATTCTGTCACAACTCGTTATATCTTATACATGACAAGTCCAGAGAGCATCTTGGGATGAAAGTAAGTAGATTTCTGAGGCATATGCTCACTTGCGTCTGCGATTACCTTCAGCTGGTCAATCTTCGTTGCGTTGATAAAAAATGAGAAATCGTATTTTCCGTCATCAACAAATTGTATTGCCTCGGCATCCACTCTGGTGTATTTCACATGGTCTTCAAGGTTTTTCTCATTGATCCCAAGGAATTGCTCCAAGATGAGTTTATGCAGGATAGAAACGTCCAGTGTCCTCCATGTCTTTGAATGATCTGTAGCAAGTGCATCCATGACATGTTCGTCTTTCAGCGTGAGAATATAGTACACATCTTTTGCGTACAAGGCGAATGTATGGTTCTTTTCGGTTGCAATGTCGTCCATGATTTTTTTCCCGGTTTTTAGATAATCTTTCTTCTTACCTTCGATGAGTTTTTTTTCTACAATGAAATATTTCTCAAGTTTTCTGATCAAATCATCGGATTTCACATTTGGCATCTTAATGAGCCGATGCGTGGGGAGAATGGAAAGACCAGTATCAAACATATTACACAGAACAACCATGATGTAGTTGAAGGGCGCATTTTGGTCTTTGTTTCCTGTTTGCTCTTTTTTCTCCTGGGCGTAATTAATAGATGTCTGATAGCGGTGGTGTCCATCTGCGATGAACAGGATTTTCTTCTTGAGTCCGTCTACAATTGTTTTCACTGTTTTTGGGTCGTCGAGCCGCCAGAGTTGATGAGTGAATCCATCGTAGCCTTTCACCTTGATGAGTGGCGTGTCAAGTGTAGCATCCATGGTTTTTCTGATGCTGTCATTTTGGTCCATATACATAAGTTGTATTGGTTCAAGGTTCGCATAACAGGCACGCATGAGGTTCAGACGATCTGCCTTAGGTTTTGCCAGTGTTTTTTCATGGGCTTTAACGGATTTATACTCTGGATCAAGTTTCAGGATGACGAAGAATCCGTTCATTTGTTTTTTCGTTTTATTGACGGTGTAATCCACTTTATATGGATAGATTGCGGGAGCGTTCGAAGGAACCAGGATTTCTTGTTTCTGCCATGCATCAAAAAGTTGTTTTGCCCTCGTGTAACGATTGTTCGTATCTGTATCATCTGGGGAGATTTTTCCAAGAATGAGTTTGACGAAATTATACTCATTTTTATTGTAGAGCTCGTTTTGCATGTCTTCTGAGATGATATCATAGGGTGGAGACATGACATCGTCAAGTTTTTTTATTTTTTCTTTGTTGTAAACCATTCCTTTGAACGGGGCAATTTCAACCATACTACTGTAGCCTCCTTCTTAAGTTCGGTTCCGGTATATGCTGGGTCATTAAAAATGTTATGAAGTTTGTTATTGGAGAAGACCTTACATCCCCCAGAACTTATTTGTCTTGCGTTTAATATCAATAATCTTATTGAGCACGTCTTTCTCATCTTCATTGAGGACGTCCATAAGTTTCAGTTTTTTCGCATCACTCTCAGGAAGATCGGTAAAAAGAATATCTCCTCCTTTTATCTGTCTGCCCACCGTAACACCTTCAATGGAGATAGCAACCTCTGCTCCCTGAAGCGCCTCAGATATTGCTTTATTTTCTAACTGCATACCCTTGATATGTCCAACGATCTTTCCGTCTTGATCAATAAGTCTCATATCCACCTTTATTCGTCCACCAAGAACCCGTACTCCGATAACTGCAGGATGGCTGATCCGGAACACGTACTCTGGTAGGAACTTAACCATCCCTGGGTGCGTGTAATCCTCCCTACGTTTTTTCTCCAGTTCCTCTTTCTTCTTTGCCAACCATACATCATAGTTCTCGATAATTGTATAGATGACATCTTCGTTAAAAACAGTGACCTCTGTGTTTAAAAGTTCTTCTTTTGCTTCAGGTAGTATCTTTACATTAAACGCAAAAATGATTCGTTCCAAGGGATTATTTAACGCAGAGGTTTCCATGATATCTCGTCGGGAAATATTCCCGATTTCTACTTTACGGATATTGATGCCGTGTTCTTGAGATTCTTTTACCAGTGCTTCGAGAGAGCCGATCGTATCTGCTTTAATAAACAGACCATCTTTATCAAGTTCGATATTAACTTGAGATTGACTTTTAATTTCCTGGATGAGTTCTGCCTTATCACCATGCACGACACGCAGTGGTGCACCAGGGACGACGAGGTCAAGATTCGGAGCAGAAATTTTAATACCGCAGGCAGCATGAACCTCTTTGACGCTTTCGAATTGTTCCCGTGGATCACGGATTTCATCCATTGGTTTTGGTTTGAGTAACACTTTTATTTTTGTAACCAGTGGTTCGTTTCGTGTTCCAAAGATGATGGTGTCTTCTTTTTTGAGGATGCCACTGTAAATGATAGCGTCTACGGTTGTTCCTAATCCAACGTCTTCTTTAACTTCAAGAACAGTTCCTTTGCCTGCACCTGTTTCGCTTGTGAGTTGATCTTCGAGGAATCGTTGTGCTAATCCAACGAGAACCATAAGCAACTCCGGTACACCTTCACCAGTTTTTGCAGATACAGGCATGATAGGGATACTTTTACGGAAATCTTTAATGTTAAAGTACAAGTCTGATTCAAAGCCTTTATCATAGATGGTTCCAATCAATTCAAATAACTTAGTTTCGAAGAGAGTTTTGGTCATGGGACGCTGGTTTTGAATCCGGTTCATTGCGATATCATCACTGCGTTGCCAACCATTGATCGCGTCGATTTTGTTTGCTGCGACGATAAATGGTGTTTTGTATTGACGGAGAATGGTGATGGATTCATGGGTTTGCGGCCGAAACCCTTCCTTAATATCGACGACAAGAATCGCAAGATCTGCCAGGGAGCCACCACGGGTTCGTAAGGTTGTAAACGCATGATGTCCTGGTGTATCGATAAACAAGAGGCCAGGTACAGAGAACTTCTTACCCCCAAGAAGATGACCACACATCGAGTAAATCGCATCAATAGGAACTTCGGTTGCACCGATATGTTGAGTGATTGCTCCTGCTTCTCGAGCGGCAACGGTTGAGCCTCTGATGAAATCCAACAGCGATGTTTTCCCATGGTCGACATGACCCAGTACACTGACAATCGGTTGACGGGTAAGTTTAGAAAGGGTGGTCATTGCCATTCACCTTGTTTCAAAAGCCGTAGATAAAACTTGCTTTAAAAACATATGGGTGATGAAAAAAAGTAATTTTATGATATTCTCCTGCAAAAAGAGTTGTCCTATGGTAATTCTAGTGTTGCGTGACGGGACCGCATCGATTCTTCGTTTTCGTTTTTGTTTTTCATGAGCTCAGCAATGATACCGTCGAGGAGAATCCATGCGCTTGCCTCAAATAAGGTCCCAAGAGGAGCGAATTGTTTCCGTTCTTTCTCCGTGCAGTCAGCTGCAAGGACGATTGCGATATCAGCGAATTTTATGATTCGCGAGTTTTTCTTCCCAGTGACGACCACAAGTTTAGCTCCTAGTTTTTTAGCTATCTCCGCGGTCATGACCGCAGGGATGGTTTCTCCTGAACCAGATACGATAAATACGAGATCGCCTTTTTTCACTGGTGCGCCGATGGTTTCTCCGATGACAAAGGTCTGGAATCCAAGGTGTACAAGTCTGATGGCAAATGCTTTGGCGACATGACCGGAACGTCCTGCTCCATATACAAAAACACGGTTTGCTTTGAAAAATGAGACAATGATTTTTTTTATATCCTCTTTGGTTACCTTATCAAGGATATCTATGGTCTTTCGTTGGATGTAATCAAGTGATCCGCGAAAAGTATTCGGGTTGTTCATTTTTTTGTGACCTCAGAGAGATCTTTGTAATAGCCGGTTTCTTTGCCGGTTCTTTTCATGATCGCTTTTTCCACTTGAAGGCGGATGTAGACTGCGTCATGTTCTAGCAATGGTGATTCTGAAATGAGGGTGACATTAAGATTTCGGTCAAGAATAATCTCGATGAGAGGTGCCAACGGCATATCTCCTTTTTTAATAGGGACATGATATAATTCATTCCCGTTTTCATAAAGGACGCCAGTGATATGAATTAGGTAGTGTCGTAACCGTAAGGGTTTGAGTTTGTCAAAGATTGCTTCGAAATCTTCTCGTTGTTTAATACACCCGTTTCCACGGGCATGAATGTGACCAAGATCGAGGACGGGGACGACTTCTTTGACGTGTTGACAGACTTCGACAATTTCATCAATACTGCCGAAGACTTTTTGTTTCCCCATGGTTTCCATCGCAAGTTTGGTTTTAAGTTTTTGTTTTTTGAACATGCTGACAAGTTTTTTTGAGTTTTTTGTAATAAGTTTCATGGTTTTTTTCTGGCTGTGCTCTGCATAAAACCCTGGGTGGATAATCAGTGTTTTTGATCCAATGTTATTAGCCATTTGCGCTGATTTCATGATTTTTTCATAACTCATGGTGATTTCTTCGCGGTCACCAGCTAGATTCAAGTAATACGGTGCATGGACATGGATTTCGATGTCGTTTTTCTGTGCATAATCTTTGATGAATAATGCTTCTTCTTCTGACAGAACATATAATCCGCGGACGAATTGTATTTCAATGGCGTTTAAATCAAGACTTTTATGGGTATACACAATCCCATCCTTGTTAGTACGTCCTTTGCAGGATAAAGGGATGCCGGCTTGCCCGATTCGTATCATTTCATCTTCCTCCATTTTCGTTTCAATGAACGAATGGTTGTCCTTGTTGATAAAAAATATATTATGCGAGTTCCTCCAAACGACTCATGATATTCCAGATAAGCGTTCGACCATGTAGTGGAATATTTGGATCGTTTGCGAGTTCGTCAAGAATTGAGCTTGCAGAGGCTACACGGAGGTCAATAGGGTCGTCTGGTTTTCTCAGGATTTGATTGACTTCGTCAGCCCCGCGTCTGATGTTTCTTGGGATAGAGTTATCCTCACTAATCATATTTAAACCATCACAAATCTGATCGATTTTTTTAGTATCATCGGGCATAAATAGTCACCCCTAGACTCAACGGTAATCACAAAGTGAGATAAAAATATTTGGGCTAGTCTTTGAGATACTCTGCGTTGAGTATTTTGAGGATATCTG
>JAPKYG010000114.1 GCA_026394435.1 Methanobacteriota archaeon
CCAAATCAAACCACCATACGTCGACGCAGTATTATCAACACCAGACGGAGTCCCATGATATCCTTTTTCCCCCTCATACGCAATCTCATTAATCTGCTCATCAGACAAATCAAGCTCATAAGAATCAGCAAGCGCACGCGCAACCGCGACACACGACGCAGCAGAAGCACCGATACCACTCGCCGCAACAAGGTTCCCCTCAAGGGTGATTTTCACTCCATTCTTAGAAAGATCAAGACCCATTTTCTTAAACATCAAATCAAAGGATTCTGTCTGCTGACTAAGCTTATCTTCCTTATATTTCGGCGTCGCCAATCGCTTATCATCTAGATTGAACCCTGATTTATCATATGGCTCCACCTTCGCAACCGTATAGTTTCCAATTGCAGATACAATCGATGGAATCCCATACACAACAAAGTGTTCGTTAAACAGGATAGCCTTCCCGAAACCGATGCCATGACCTTTCTTCATACTAAATCCCATAGCGTTCTTAGATGGTTTGGTTACAATACAAGATAAGTATATTATTTTTATGGAATTAAGGACCTTCCCGTACCACATCAGTGCAATATCGTTTCATCGAACAATGGCGACAGCGCCCCGGCTCCTGGTGATTCCTTTTTACCACACCGTTCCGCAGCGAGGCGCGCATGCTCTTCATAACCGACTCAAGCTCAAACCGCAATTTCGGATCAAACGCAATCGTATACGGTACATTATTATACACAAGGATGCCCTCCGGGACAAACACTCCTGATGTATCCTCAAGAATCTGACAGTACGCAGCAAGCTGGAGCACATGACTCTGGCGGGGATGCGCTCCTCCTCCTGATTTTACCTCCACCGGAATACATCGATTCTTTTTCTGCACAATGTAATCTGGTTTCCCGGCGAGACGAGAACGCTTCGAGAATAACGGTGCTGCAGGAACATTCAGATCAGAATACAGAATCATGCCATCTGGTATACCAAACGATTTCTTCTCCTCCCTCACCATTAATCGTATCCTTATCGCATACGCAAGCAGAACAACCGCACCAATCATTAATAAGATACCTAAAAAAAGAAACTCTATAACATCACCCCAAAGAGAACCAGAAGAAACGCGACACACAACACCACAAAACCAAAGAGCGCGTACCATCGTGAATACCGCATCTTTGCTTCATAACCATCGATTGTCTTACCCAACGTGGCATGAACCTGTTTTCCCGATTCCAGAAACGGGGACTCAGGCTCGTACCCACAACGTTGCAACTGCCATGCACACGAACAATAGATATACTGACCGATCTCCGATGCACTCAGCACATCGGTCTTCTTGAGCAACGATCGTTTTCCCATCACTCACTCATGATAGTATAATACTATTTATACGTACAAGGGAGATGGCCGAAACTACAACCCGGAGTTGTTCGGTTTTTACCAAACGTTTTCAGACACTATATAAACTCTGACAGATATAACCAGAATTACACTCAGATGTGATGTGATCGCTATGGAAAAGAAAACAACTCAACTAACCGGAATATTGATTGTAAGTATGCTGACGTGCGCAAGCCTCGTGGCAGTCATTACCCTTTCGCCACTTGATAAAGGAACCTATACCTATAAACTCAATACCTTCCAATCGTATGACGACCTTCTTGCGTTCCTGCATAAAAGATTTGAAACAGGAGCCAACCAGGGACGATATTACGATTCCCTCAATATCATGTTTGCAAAATCTGAATCAGGAGCTACAGCTGATGGAGCAACTCAAGGTGGCGAGGTGCCTCCTTCATATTCAACCACAAATGTTCAAGTTGCTGGTGTGGACGAACCTGATATCGTCAAAACCGATGGAACCTACCTCTATATGGTAGCAAATCAAACCGTCTATATCATCAAAGCCTACCCGACAGCAGAAGCAACCATTCTTTCTCAGATAAAAATCACGAATGTCACCATCAGTAACATATTCATCCGGGGCGATCGCCTCGTTGTCTTTGGCGACTCCGGCAGTTACTATGCCTATCCTCTTCTTGAAGGCGACCTCAAGGTTGACATGGTCCGTCCCGATATATGGTGGGGCGGTGTTTCACAAACAGTCATCAACGTCTACGACCTCAACGATCGGGCGAACCCGATTCTTATAAAAGAAATCAGAATCGATGGTGGCTACTTTGATGCCCGTCTGATCGATGAATACGTTTACGTGGTCGCAACTGAATACACCTATGACATCTACCGCGCACTCGATGAAAAAAATTTCACTCTCAACGTGCCTCAAATCTGTATCGATAACGAAAGCCAAAACATCTCCGCTAGCGACATCTACTACGTTGATGTCCCCGAGCTCTCAGACACCATGACCCATGTGATCTCCCTGAACCTTGACACAAATGACGTTGTTGAAAAAAGCTTCATGCTTGGCAGCTCCCAAACGATGTATGTGTCAAAAAACAACGTCTTCCTTGCATCAGCCCATTATCCCTACTATCCAATGTTATACCGAACTGAAGGTGAATCATCCTCGATCAGCGACCAAGAAACCACAATCCTCCATAAAATCTCCATTAACACCGGTAACGTCACCTATATTGCGCAAGGGGAAGTCCCTGGCCATATCCTGAACCAGTTTTCCATGGATGAACACAACGGGTTCTTCAGAATCGCAACAAC
>JAPKYG010000091.1 GCA_026394435.1 Methanobacteriota archaeon
GCAAACGCTGGTTTCTCAGAACTCTCCAGTTGCATCGTGTGGGAAAGGTCTCTAATTTCTTGTTTGGTCAACCCGACATCCTTTAATGGACTTATCACGCCGAGTTCTTTGCGTGCTTTTGCCCCAGGTCGATAATCAAACGTATCATCAGCGTTTGATCCGTCAAGGACTGCGTTGAGATGATGTTCTTGTGCGATCTGCTGTATTTTACGGAACAGCTCTTTCTTACAATAGTAACACCGATCAGGGGGATTGTCTGAGAACTCGGTGATATCAAGTTCTTCAGAATGAATAATAACATGGGGGATTCCTATCTTTTGTACGAAGCGTTTCGCATCCTGCAGTTCGCGTTGCGGGTAGGTTGAAGAGATTGCAGTGACCGCAAGTGCATTTTCCCCAAGGGTATCATACGAGACTTTTATCAAAAAAGTGCTGTCCACCCCGCCAGAATACGCTATCGCACAACTCTTCATGTCCGTAAGCATCTGTTGCAGTTGTTTCAGCTTGGCTTGTGAAGTTGTTTTCACAGGAGAGACAAGAAATGTCTGGCCTATATAATGATTATCTGAGAATTCTTACTTGAGCAGCTGATTCAGTTTCTGTTGTTTCCTCTTCTTCCAAGCACCCTTGTGGTACGCGTAACTTACCACGAGAGGGAACGTGATTGTCGCTTCGGAGTACACCATTTGTTCATAGCCGGTGTCAACTTTCCCCCAGGAGTTCGCCTCTTTCAATGTCGAACCAGATAATGCTCCATCGCGTTCATCTGCCACGGTGAGCTGTATCGCGTACTTATGCATGGGCGCGTCGATACCAAGGATATCTGCCGCAACAACGGTATCTTGCACAAAATTCTTTGGAACACCACCGCCGATCATTAACAATCCGGTTTGTTTTGATTTTACTTTCAACTCAGTGAGCTCTCTGAAATCCTTCACAGAATCAATCGTCACATAGTTGTTCTTGCGTTCATGTTGATGGAACACCAAACCAAATCCAGCGCTACAATCTGAGAACGCAGGAACAAAGATAGGTATCTCATGTTTATAAGCCTCAAGGACAAACGAGTCAGGGTTCTTCCCGTGTTTTTCAAGGTACCGCCCCATTTCATAGATGAATTCCCGAGAAGAATACGGTCGCGGAGGAAGCTCGTCAGCGATTTTTTTCGTGGTCATATCACAGATACGAAGATCATCCTCGTCAATGAAGGTATCATAGATTCTATCAATATGCATCTTCTGAAGTTTTGTGTCATCAACCCGTACTTCCCCACGATAATGCTTAAACCCAAGTCCTTCGAAGAAATCCTGGTCGACGACGATCGCGCCTGTTGAGACAATCGCATCCACCATGTTGTGACGTATCATATCGACAATAACATTTTTTAACCCTGCGCTGACCAGTGATCCCGCGAGACACAGGATGACCGAGCACTCTGTATCTGCAAGCATCGTATCATAGATTTTACAGGCGTTCGCGAGGTTTCGTGACTGAAAGGCCATATGATCAAAGGCTTCGATTAAAGGAATGGCGTTGAACGTTTTGATGTCAATGTGCTTGATTTGTTCTGAAAGTAATTCCTTTTTTTCGTCTTTGATTTCATATTTCATTGAGATAACCAGCAAGGAGTATTTCATCTGAGTTTTTCTTTTTTTCTACGATGAAAATAAAAAAAGAATGCGGAGAAACAAAGAAATTATTAAAGGAAAAGATGATGCTGTAAAAGAGGCCATCTGAGATGGATATCACGCAATCCTTGTTTCCTGTTCTGTACGTGTTCATCATAATCATCACTATCGTTCTGGTAATTGTTCTTTCGCTTTGGAGATACAGGACCATTAAACGTCTTATGGAAAACCAGGCGATGAAACGAAGTGGAACCGTGGTCGGAACGTTTCTTCTACCGCTGCTCAAATTCTCCTATCGTGCTCTGCCTGTCTTGGTTACGTCGGTTCCGGGGAGTAAATATCGTCATGCAAAAACAGAGGTCAGCGTTACCTTGTTAAAGCCAGTACCAAAGAACCTCACAATCCTGAAAGAATCAGTCGCAACACGTCTGGGAAAAGCATTGGGAGCAGCAGACGTGCAGTGGGAAAGTGATGAATTTGACAGGGAATTTCTGATAAAAACAGAGGATGAAGCGTTCGCAAGAAATTTCGTAAATTTTACACTACAAAATAAACTCTTAGAAATGAAGCAGGAGAAACCCCGTATTACCCTCGAGGGTACGTGGCTGACTGTTCGGGCCCCCCGAGTGGTGAAGACAGAGGAGGGGTACGATCAATTAATTGACCTTGCGTTCGCCCTCGTGGATCGGATACAAGAACTCTAGGCACTGTAGTTTTAAGGATCACTCTTTTTTTTCTCTAGAAAGTGAAGTGAGATCGAGTTCATGCAGTATCGCAGACCAGTTGGGGCAGGACCATCATCGAACACATGCCCGAGATGTCCTCCGCAACATGCGCACACCGCCTCGGTTCGTTTCATCCCAAGGCTTATATCAGGTTTCAGCAGAACAGCATCGTTTGAGACAGGGACAAAGAAACTCGGCCATCCACTCCCCGAATCAAATTTGGTCTCAGAGGAAAACAGCTGGTTGCCGCACCCGGCACAGACATACGTTCCTTCAGCGGTCTGATGAACATATTTTCCTTTGAACGGCGGTTCTGTTCCCTTCTTCCGCAACACCAAAAACTCTTCAGAAGTGAGGATCTTTTTCCATTCATCCTCAGATTTTTTCACTAATTTTTTCTCCAGAGCGACCGACCTCCAGAAAAGAGAAACTCTGTTTCTATTTAAACCTCTTATCTATCAGACCCTCTCCCTCTTCGTAACATTTAAACCATCCCCTCCTGTATCCGTTTTCTGTATGCATGAATGGGCACTTGCCGAATCAATCGTCATGGCTGCCGTGGAGACTGCACAGAAAGAAAATCTCAAGATAATCACGGAAGTCACGGTTCATATCGGTGAATTACAACAGATAGAGAAAGAGATTTTTCTGTTTGCACTCAACGAACTTGCCAAATCACAGAAACCGAAAATAAAAAACGATGCGTTTCATCTGAAAATAGAAAAAGGTACCCTGACCTGTAAAACTTGTGGTCATACCTGGAAATACAGCGACATGAAAAAGAAATTGAATGAAACAGAATCAGAGTCAATTCATTTCATTCCTGAGGTCGTGTTTGTTCATGCGCGATGCCCCAAATGTGGGAGTCCGGATTTTGAGATTACGAAAGGACGCGGGGTCACGCTTACCTCCATTAAAGGAGCACGATGACCATGGAGCCACGAACCAGTGTCATCGAGAAACGATTGAAAAACATCAAAAGAATCATCGCGGTCGCAAGCGGGAAAGGAGGCGTGGGAAAAAGCCTTGTTGCCTCCAGCCTCGCGCTCCATCTCGCACACCACGGATATAAGGTTGGGCTTCTGGATCTTGACTTATACGGACCATCTTCTCACATCATCCTTGGCATCAAAGATGAATTCCCAACAGAGGAGAAGGGGATTATTCCACCAACGGTCCACGGGATTTCTTTCATGTCTATTGTCTATTTCACGCAGGAAAAACCATCTCCGTTCCGAGGCGTTGATATTTCCAATATCATCCTTGAATTACTCGCGATCACTCAATGGGGGTCACTGGACTTTCTGATTATTGATATGCCTCCGGGCATTGGTGATGAAACCCTTGATGTTATCCGGTATATGAAGACCAGCGAGTTTCTGGTGGTGACAACACCATCAAAGGTGGCGATGGGCGCAGTCAGTAAACTATTAAAAATTTTAATAGAATTAAAGAAACCAGTGCTTGGTGTGATAGAAAATATGACGATGACAGACTCCTCATTTATCAAGCAGGAAGTGAAGAAATTAAAGGTACAGTATCTTGGAAAAATCCATTTTGATGAAACACTGGAGGAAGCAATCGGAAATGCTGATCGTCTCGCAGAAACACAGGCGATGAAAAACCTAGCAGTGGTTCTCAGGAAAATAAACCTCTAACGTATGGACGACGGGGCAGTCATTTCACAAGAGAGAAGATAACTTCGTGCCTCCCCAACCGTGAACAACGACCCGGAAACACAGATCATGTCTTTTTGTTTCGCTAAGCATTTTGCATGGTCGATTGCTTCGGGGATTGAAGCTTCAATGTATATCTTTTTGTTTGCGTCAAATCTTTCAATTGTCTCCTTTAAGAACAGTGGGTCAGACGCTCGCAGATTTGCTGATTTCGTGACGATGATAACGTCGGAGAGTGGAACTATCGCTGACACCATCGTTTTGATATCTTTTTCTTTCAATACACCAAGAACAAGGATGAGTCGATGGGAGGAAAAATCCTCCTTCAATGTTTTTGCTAGCATGCTCATCCCGTCAGGGTTATGCGCCCCGTCAAGCAGAATCAACGGTTTCTCTGAAACGATCTCCATGCGCCCAGGATGGGACGCAGCAGCGATGCCATCGAGAATATCACTATCGGTGATGTAAATGCCACCCATCTGCAACCGTTCAATGGCAGCGATGGCCACTGTAATGTTTTCACCCTGATGCTGTCCAAGCAGCGAGGTTTTCACGGTATAATCCTTGAAGGAACCCTGAACAACAAACTCTTGATATTTCCCCTTAAAAGACATTCGTTTCCGCATGGTTTGATCAATACAAACAATCGGTGCGTTCCGCTCCCTTGCAACACGTTCGATGGTTTCACGTGCATTCTGTGTCGCTGCAGTAACCACCGGTACATGGTCTTTGATGATTCCTGCTTTTTCAAATGCGATCGATGCGATATCCTTCCCAAGGATATCGGTGTGTTCCAACGAAATATTCGTAATCACCGATACGAGCGGGGTCACCACGTTTGTCGCATCAAACCTCCCACCAAGCCCGACCTCGACGACCGCGTAGTCAACGTTACGGTTCTTGAAATACAGGAACGCAAGCGCGGTAACAATCTCAAAAAACGTTGGAGTATTGTTGTTCTGTTTCATTTCTTCAACAAGTGGTCTGACCCGGGCAACAAGCATCGCGAGGTTTTTCTCGGGGATTTCCTGGTTGTTGACGACGATACGCTCTGAAAAACGCTCGACATGCGGAGAGAGATACACGCCAACGGTGTACCCTGCGTTCTGAAGAATAGAGCTGATGTACTTGCAGACCGAGCCTTTCCCATTGGTCCCCGCGACATGAATCGCCTTCAACTCGCTGTGAGGATTCCCGAGCCGTTCCAGAAGGTAGGTAATCCGCTCAAGGCCGAAGATCCACCCGTACATATCAAAGCCGCACAGCCATTCAAATGCATCCTTATAGCAGATTGTTTTAGTATCCTTCAGAATAGAGCACACCTGGAAGTACCTTGTGTTTCTTTATCCATGAGTCACCAGGGAGGATGACCACGGTGCGACCTTCGACTAATAATCGTTTCTGAGCAAAAAGTTGTACCGTACGAGGGAGTATCTGATGCTCGACTGCGAGAATCCGGGCAGCAAGGGCGTCACGGTCATTGCCAGGGAGTACCTTGACTGCAGCCTGAAGAATAATCGGACCGTGATCCATATCTGAGTCCATGAAATGCGTGGTACACCCGGAGATCTTCACCCCGTATTGCATTGCATCGCGTTGACCATTTGTTCCCTTAAAGGATGGCAGAAGAGCGGGATGAATATTGATGAGTTTGTGTTGCCATTTTTTCACAAACGTCGGTGAAAGGAGCCGCATGTATCCAGCACCAACGACAAGTTCAACCTGGTGATTGCGAAGAACCGCATCGATTTCGTCCTCATGAACAGCACGGTCTTTTCCTTTTGGATCAACAAAAAACCCTGGGATATGGTGCGTTTTTGCCCTGTCCAATGCAAACGCGTCTTTTGTATCGCTGATCACAACAACAACTTCTGCATCGATCATTTCCTTCTCTGATGCATCGATGATGCTCTGCAGGCCAGTCCCGGAACCAGAGGCAAGCACACCAACGGAAAGCTTCTTTGGCGTAGTTTTCATGGTTCAGTGATATCCTTCGTTATTTAAAAACTTCTGTGATGACGTCCAGAGGAGCGTCTGTTTTAAATCCAGTGGGAGTACAATGGGTCTTGGTGACGATAAACCCTTTGTTTCGCAATCGTTCAAAGATATGTTCCATGGTCGGTGGCGACTGTTTGAGCAACGAGGACAGGTCATTGGTTGTATAGAAAAACGGTGGGGCATTTGCCTCTTCTTCAAGGAGGTATAACAGCTTCCAGAGCATGTTTTTTGTATTCAGCTCCTTGGTTGACAAGATGGTTCGTATCTCTTGCAGCACAGGTTTTTTCTGTAGCTTCCCAAGCCATAAGGGGCCAACCGTAGCAGTGTTTTCCTTGGAGAGGGGAATGTCTCTTGCAGGGATACTGGAAAATTGTGCCATGGACGTATTGGCAGCGTTTTTTCCGTTATTGATTTGTACATACAATCGTACATAATAATCGGTCGTGTAACAGAGCAGCGGTTCGATGCCGCGGTCGTATTTCGCAGCCTCACGACACAGACAACCAAGAAGTATTCTCAGCCCTATTTCATGCATCGCGGGAACATGAAGCGGCCAGGCTCCATACCGTCGATAACATACCTTAGGAAATACGCCGCAGAGCGCTGCGGTATCAGTCGCGGTACACGCAATGATTCCTTTGTTGTAGACGCTTCGTACGGCAGCGTCAATAAAATACACGGGTGAGCCAAACGGGTCGATATCAATGGAGTTGTATCGACGCTCTGAGAGGAGTCCATTGAGATCTCGTTGGAACACGGAGATGTTCTGCAATGAGCTTTTCTGGATGTTCTGCTGGATCAGTAAGAACGATTGATCATTCCAATCATTTATCGTCACCTCAAAATCCCCGTTCAGCTCATGGGCAAATCGGATTCCTCTGATCCCGGATGCTGCCAGCCCGTCCAAGATATGAACGTGCTTTGTACTCGCATTTAGGAACCACTGATTGACAAGAATGGAGACATCCCGGTTTAATTCCATAGACGGGTTATAGAACGGTGTCTGGTGCCGAGTGCTTGGTCCTTTCGCAGACGTCTTTTTTTTATAAACAAAAAGCTCGGTTGTTCCCTCTTTTACAAGATCAGTTGGTCCGTCGGTCATGGTTAAAACAAGGGCGGGAGTTTCTCAGCCATGATTTTTTCAATCTTATATGGAAGCAGATTCCGGTTCACCGCGGTCACCTCAAGGATGCGGATATCATCCCGCCTGCGGATATCCTGCAGGAGCGGTGTCCGTGATTTCTTATGCAACGTCACCATAATCGGTTTATCAGAATCAAGTGCCTCAATGACCATCTCACAGAACTTCTCAGAAAGCATCTCCATCTTCCCGATTTCATCGATGACAATGATATCAGTGTCTTCATCGTTGATCGCTTTTTCTATCGCATGGACACCGACTCTCTCCAGTGCAGCGAGGTCAACGCCGTATTTCCCAACTTTGTCCTTGGAATCCAGGTCTAGGCGGGCAAAGACTTCTTTTTCTTTGGTCTGCCAGTCCTCAACATACAAACCCACCCGTTTTTTCTTTTCAATAAGCGGTGTGGTGATCATCCCTTCAAGTTTATAGCCACTTTTTTCAATTTTCTCGATGATTTTGATGAGCGTCTGGGTTTTTCCGACGCTTGGCATGCCTGTAATGCCAATCTTTGGTATATCGTCCATAACAGCAGTATGTAATGCAATTTTTGTTTAGAAATGTTTGGATTGATTTGAAACGGTTCAAATCCCGTCCCCTGCACTTTTTTAACCTGACAAAGGTTTAAATAACGAAGGATTGTTAATTTATTTATAGGGGCAGGAAATAGATGGAAAAATATCCTTTAATCGGGAAAGGTTTAGCGGTTGGAATCATTCTCTTATTCGTTGGAGCAGGTATCATTCCAGCGACTGCACAAGATATAGAGAAATCATCGTTGCCAACATCGAGTGGTCAGTGGTTGTATGTTGGTGGGAGTGGACCAGGAAATTACACAAGGATTCAGGATGCAATAAATGTTTCACATAATGGAGATACTGTTTTTGTTTTTCATGGAACATATTACGAACATATTGTGATAAATAAAGCAATTTATTTGATTGGAGAAAATGTAAACACGACAACGATAATTGACAACTATAGTCAGGAATCTGCTGCTATATCTATTCAGTATGGTAATGTTACCGTAATGGATTTTACTATTAATGGCCAATCAACATATTCTGCAATAGGTCTTGTTTCGGGTTGGACTACTATTAAGGGTAATAATATTTTATCACTAGTAGGAATGGTGGTTTGGTCATACAATAATTCAATATTATACAATAATATAACAGGATATGGACTTCCGGGTGCTGGGATAGGTTGTGGGATTGACGAGATTCTCTCATATAATAGAATAGAACATAATAGCATCTTTTCCACGATTAGTACTGGTATTTCGGTATGGGGCAATAGCAATGTTATTAATAGCAACCTAATCGTCGCAAATGGGCTGTCAGATATTTATGGTTCAAAAAATGTATTATCTAATAACACATTTCAAAATTCTGGTCTTCGGTTTTATAATCCGTCGGAAAACATTGTGACTAATAACACTGTGAATGGGAAACCTCTTGTTTTTTTAGATAACATGTCTAACAAAGTAATCGATTATGACACTGCACAAGTGATACTCGTGCGGTGTAATAATGTCACCATAACAAACCAAAATTTTTCTCATTCACCTGATAGCATCCAAGTGCTTAACTCAACAAATTGTTATATCATCAATAATACCATATCATACTGTTCAAGTGGAGGAATTACAATTTATTATTCTGATACTATCATGGTTATGGACAATACCATTAATTCTTCTTGGATTAACATTGGTTGGTGGAATTCCGGTTACAACAATAATATCATTGTTTCAAGAAATACATTCACATCAGATGCATTAGGTGGTTACGGCATCAATATTGAAAACACATATAATTGTACACTTTCATACAACAATCTGGTTAATACATATATTGGGCTTGCTTATTATTGTCGAAATTGTAAGATTTGGTATAATAATTTTATCACTAGTAGTTATATTGATATTTATGTTGCTTTCTTTTCTCATACTACATTAAAGGGTAATTATTGGGAGAGACCAAGACTATTTCCAAAATTAATTCTTGGTACACTTTGGAAAGAAGGAGAAGATTATCCGAAATTATTGCTACCTTGGTTTTTTATTGACTGGCAGCCCGCACAAGAACCCTATAATATCCCTAGGTGAGATGAAAAGAAAACGTATGAAATCGCAGGCTTTTATAGGAGTAATTATTATCCATTATTCTTTATAATACCGGTAATCTGGGGTTCAAATCCCTTCCCCTGCACTTTTTATACAAAATGATAAGTATATATGGTTCGGATATAATGGTAGATTGGAATGATATACGAAATAAGTTCGGATATAACTTGTTAGGCGAAATAATCGCAAAACAAGGAAGTAAAAAATGGTGGACATTCATGAAGCAAAGAAATTGGTTGGGTATTGTGGTATATACTGTGGTTCGTGTGGAATGTACAGAGGAAGAATTTATGC
>JAPKYG010000058.1 GCA_026394435.1 Methanobacteriota archaeon
GTAACACCTTTTTTGCGTATCGTATATTTTATGTGAGCGGCATCATAGCATATTTTTTCATTCAGTGGTATCACGTTCAGTATTTGTTTGAGCTTGGTGATTCGTTTTTCTGGGTCGATATGATTTTTCAGGCACCAGTCAGAAAGTTCTCCTATCTGAATGATTGACATGAAGATAGGTTCATCTTTGATGTACGTGTAGATGTCCTGGAATTTTTTTGAGTTTTTGTCGTTGCGGAAGATTTCTATTATGATAGATGTGTCTAAAAACATCAGTATCTATCCTCTTTTTCTCTTTTAAAAGAGGTTTTCTTTTTATCAACACCGGTTAATTCGAAAAGTAGCTCGTTTCTTTTGATTGTTTCAGAGGGTGGGATGGCGACATGGACGACGTCTCCTTTGTGAAAACCGAGTCCTTCGATGATATTTGAAGGAATAAGGATGCCAAGTGAGTTTCCGATTTTTCTTAATCGTGCTTCGAATACTTCAACCATACTATATGTTATAACGTTATAACTTAATAAATTTTTCGGCTAGCAATGATAAAAAACTCAAATTCTGAAGGCTTTGTTAGATAAAACATCTTTCAGATGAGATTGACCTGAAAAACATTTAAGACAGGAATCGATGTCCTGTTACCCAAGCGCAGGGTCACACATCCATGTGCAGGGTCTGAACAACAGATAAGGGCCAGTGGTCTAGTGGTTATGACGTCGCGCTTACAACGCGGAGATCGCCGGTTCAATTCCGGCCTGGCCCATTTTGATTTTCTCCTGGTGTCTCTATCGAGGTTATTGCAAAACACAGATTCGATAGACACTCCCGTATGATATGAAAATACGGAAAAAGTAAGAGTTGATTACTACCCTTCAGAGAAAAAGATTTTAATCCGAAAAATAACAGAGCTATAGTTTTTAAAATAATACATCAAACAATATTTATTGGATTAAAAATATCTGAAAGAATCGAGGGGCAGCTAAATTTATAAATAGGTCAATCGATGCTAAAATGCTGTAAGTTCACATTTATCAGCAAATAGAAAAAATTTAGTTACTATATCGTTCGAATAGTGAGGAATGGATTTAAAATGGCCGAATCTACGTTAATTACCAGAGAAGAAATTGAAAATATGGGTGTTGTCAGCGGAAAAGAGATGAACATTGAAGCTGCATTAGTTTTAGATTGTCTGGATATGGATATTCTGATAGTATCATCAGATTTCAAAATAATTTTTGCTAATTATTCATTTTTAGAAAAAGTGAAAAAAAAGAAAGAAGAAGTGATAGGTGATTACTGTTATAGAGCTACTCATCATAGGGAAAGCCCATGCGAACCACCGAATGATCCATGTCCTATAAAAAAAGTTATCGAAACAGGTCAACCTTCCATTGAAGTTCATACTCATTTTAATAGCGAAAACAAAAGTTTTCTTGTAAATGTAATAGCTGCACCTGTGATGAATAAAAAAGAAAGTTTAGGCTTTCTTCATATTGCAATTCCTGTCAAAGATGAGAATAAAATAACTGATGAGATGAATAAAGCTTTGGAAAAGACTCAGGAAATTTTGACTGTCGTAGAATTATATCAGGAGCAAGTGATGGAACTCAAAGAGAAGACAAAGAAATTAGAGGAGACAAAGAAACAATTACAGTCAAAGCTTGATGATTTAGTAAAATTTAAAAGCGTTGTCGTTGGACGGGAATTGAAAATGATAGAATTAAAAGAACGGATAGCGGAATTGGAAAAGAAATCGGAAATTTTTCATGATAACAAATAATATATCACAAATAGTGAAAAGTTAAGTTTTTCAGATAAGCTCTGCATAAGATTTTTTTCACAAATACAATTATTTTGTTTGCATTTATCAGGGATTGTTAAATTCTGTCTTATTGCCTCTTTTTTAATATCATATATGAAAGTGATTAGTTTCTTTCCAAAAACAGTTATTTTATTAGTTGCGACTGGGAATAATGCGCGGTCTGAAGTATCAGTGTAAGACTCACAGACGAAAAGCCGCAACTATAATAAATTAAATTATTGTATCTATATGTCAACCACTGCTAAAAATGGTGTAAGGTTGACGCATCTCCAGATAGAAACCCGGGTAATTGCGGCCTAGCCCGTTCTCCTTTCATTTTATTTAATTTCAAGCAAACCATAATATATTTATTCAATCATTAATAATATTTAGAATACATCATGAAAACAAAACTCATCGGCATCTTCTTGTCTGCCCTCCTGCTATCAACCACACTCTCAATAGCAACTGTGCTACAACAAACAACAACTCAACAAGGAATCCAAGAACAACTTACCAACGATGATGCGTCCTTTGACCAGCTCATCACCATTTTATTGAAAATCGGCCACTACCCAAGCATGTCCGCCTGCATCATTAAGAATACCACTGTTGTATGGGTCAAAGGATACGGCCTGTACGATGTTGAACAGCAAAAACAAGCGACAGAACATACCATCTATGTGGTCGCCTCAATCACAAAGACCATTACAAGTACAGCGCTCATGCAACTGTACGAACAAGGATTCTTTCATCTCGATGACGACGTCAACAAATATCTCCCGTTCAATCTCAGAAATCCGAATTTTCCCAATGATCCTATCACCATTCGGATGATTCTTTCTCATTCCTCAAGCCTGAACACTGACCCCTTGTCATATCATTGGTTCAATTACTCCCAAGCACCTCCTATTCCCTTTTACCCCAGCCCCTGGCTCGAGGAATACCTTCTCCCTGACGGCGCCTTCTATTCCCCTGAGATTTGGGACACCAAACATCTCCCCGGAGAATACATGCAATATGCGAACATCAATTTTGACCTTGCTGCCTATTTAGTACAACTCTTCTCAGGGCAACCTTTCCACGAATACTGCAATGACCATATATTCACCCCGTTAGCAATGACACACACTAGTTTTCGTCTCCCTGATTTACCCATCGATGACGTCGCTATTCCCTACCTCTATCAAAACAGAACATACGAGAAACTCCCCTACTACCAACTCCTTCATTATCCTATTGGGGGATTGATGACGACCGTCGATGATCTCTCCCATTTCCTCAGTGCACATATGAATCACGGTGACTATAACGGAACACGAATCCTCCAGGAAGAAACCGTTGAACTGATGCATACCATTCAACCACCAGGAAATATATACTATAATTTTCACTATGGACTCGGATGGATGATTATAAAACCACTTATCGGAAAAAAAATATACATTGGGCATAGCGGCGATATCCCTGGATTACATACTCGCATGTATATGGATCAATCAGAGAACACAGGTATCATCTGCTTCTTCAACTCAGACCGATCCACATATATGAAAAAGTTTGTTTCAATAATGATTCAAAATCTCCTGTTCGCAAAAGCAGAACACCTGTCATAAAAAAAGAAGGATAAATTAAAAAATAATCAACATATTCCCCGTGGTGAGACATCTTATGAACATCCTTGTCAACCTAGGCGACTTCATAAATCAACTCTTCAGAGACAACAACTTGAATATCAATCCACTGGTGAGCGAAAGTATCGCTGCAGCAATCTTTTTTTTCCTTGCACTCATCGCTGGATGGGTAATTTATCATATCTTTGAACACTACTTTAGCAAATGGGCGGAAAAGACAAAAACAACCCTTGATGATGAAATCATTCGTAACATAAAAAAACCGATTTATTTCTTTGTCGTTCTCGTCGGATTTTTTTACGGACTAGATCAACTCACAGTCCTTGATCCCTATGCAAAAGAAATTTCACAATTGTTCATGATTGCCGAAATCCTTCTTGTTGTCTTCATCATCACCAGAGTCATTAATGTAATCTTGACCTGGTATGCTGAAAAACTAGCTAAACAAAAAAAAACAGTCATTGATAACCGCCTCCTAAACATCTTTAAAAAATTCCTACACGCAATCGTCTACATCCTTGGTTTCATCTTAATCCTGTATGTCTTTAACATTAATCTCTCCGGAGTCGTCATCGGTCTAGGAGTCGGAGGTATCGCCATTGCGTTTGCACTCCAAAATATCCTTAGTGACATCTTCAGCGCCTTCTCCATTTATTTTGACCGTCCCTTTGAGGTAGGCGACTTAATTGTCGTCGGCCAAAACTCAGGCACGGTCACAAAAATAGGTCTAAAATCAACACGGATGCAGCTGCTCCAAGGTGAAGAAATGATTGTCTCAAACCGAGAAATAACCTCGGGAAGTGTACGAAATTTCAAAAAAATGAGCAAACGCCGAGTTGAATTCATCCTAAGAGTCGCACCGACAACTCCACTTGAACAACTCAAAAAAATCCCAAAAATCATTGAAAAAACCATAAAGAAATGCGAACCAGCTAAATTCGATATGGTTCATCTTCGAGAACTCGGACCATTTAGCTATAATTACGAAATCGTCTATTATCTCAACACAGGTGATTACAATAAGTTCCTTGACATTCATGAAACCATCAATATTTCATTAAAAGGATCCTTAGACAAAGAAGGCATCCAGCTTGGATTCCAGGGACAAGAACCAACAAAATAAATATTTTAAAACCCTCCACTGCAATCACTTTTTTTATAGCTGTTACGAATGATTTAAAAGAAACAAACCAATGTATAGTCTACAATGAAACCAATCACCATCCTTGGCGCAGGATTATCAGGATTAACAGCGGCAATCACCCTTGCAAAAGCAGGATATCAAGTACATGTCTATGAAGAACGAAGTGATAGCGGGATGCGATTTCATGGTGATTTTCAAGGTCTTGAAAACTGGAGCTCCCCTCAAGACGTACTCCAAGAAATAAAAACACACAACATTAAACAAAATTTTTCCATAGCACCATTTCACACCATGTATCTTACTGATGGAACCACGACATTTCCAGCAACGTCATCACGCCCACTGTTTTATCTCGTGAAACGAGGCCCGTTTTCTGATTGCATCGATCAAGGATTAAAACGCCAAGCACTTGATCTTAATGTTGATATCCATTACAAGAGCCATAAAAGTATACATGAAGCAGATATTATTGCAACAGGACCTTCAACAAAAAAAATTACTGCTATTGGAAAAGGCATCATTTTTGAAACCGATCATAACGATATCGCTATGGCACTCGTACACAAAGAAGCATCCTACAAAGGATATTCATATCTTCTCATATCACAAGGACATGGCTGTATGTTTTCTATCTGTATGTACCCCTGTGAACACATCAACAATTATTGGAAAAAAACCTGTGAACTGTACCAGCATCTCACACAACTGACTATTACTAATCCTAAAAATACTGGTGGAATCGGTACATATCGTCTCAACGCCCATCTTCAAAAACAGGGCAGACGCTACACAGGTGAAGCAGCAGGACTTCAAGATTTCCTCTGGGGTTTTGGTATGCGGTATGCTCTCACCTCCGGGTATCTTGTAGCAAGAAGTATCATCGAAAAAAAAAGCTATAAAAACCTCATACGACACCATTTATCAAATACGTTAAAAGCATCGATTGTCAACCGTTATTACGTTGATAAGGTCCCAGATTACGGTCGATTCCTTATTGCCCACGGACAAAAGCTCAAAGAGGGAGAACATGTGAAACTTATTCAGAATTACTACAATCTGAGTTTGTTTAGCCGTTTTATGTATCCTTTTGCAAAACTCTCTCTACTTCTATCAAAAAAATATTCTTAAATCTATTTCTTTTATCAAAATAATTGCATACGAACCAACTAATAAATCATCATCTATGCGGTTGATACATTTAGCCCCGTAGTGTAGAGGTCAATCATACGAGACTCTGGCTCTCGTGACAGCGGTTCGAATCCGTTCGGGGCTATTTTCTTTCTTTTCTCAGCTTTAATCAAGAATGTAGACCTTGATTTTGTCTGTTATTTCAATAAGTGCTCCTTCCGTTCGTTTCCCCATGCTGCAATTCACCACGGTAATGTTTCCTGATGTTGACACGCCCGGATCTTCATGGATATGTCCGCATAACACAAGTCGCGGCTTACGTGCATCAATAAGGTTGCGTAGTTCTTTGCTACCGCCGTGACTTCCTATGAAGATTTTATCTTGTAGTTTATAGGGAGGAACATGGGTGACTAAAACGGTCGTGTCATCCAGAATCTTATTCAAAGGTTTCTTCACCGGACCTTCCGTGATATCAATGTCAGAGAGCAAAGAAGGTAATTCACGCCCAATCCCCACAAACGAAGTACCATGGATCATCACACGTTTCATATGAAGATTTATTGCGTTGCTTGAGGTGATTGCTTGGTCCACATCAAACGTATCAATATTCCCTGGAACGGCGATTGTCTGCACCGGTATTTGATTGAGAAAATTGGTCGCAATCTCCCCTGGCCCAAACTGGGTGATGTCACCACAGATAACAACCAGATCGGGTGCATATGTTTTAACATTTTTCAAAACAAGATTCAACCGATATTGAGATCCATGGATATCCGCGGTGGCAAGAATCATCATATAATCAGGAATTAAACCATCGATTAAAAATATTGTCACACAAAATATATGTTGTAAGAAAAAATAAAAAGAGAGAGATTACTGGCTGTCTTGTTTCATATTGAAAAAGTCAGCCATGGTATCTTCTAAAAATATTTCTGAGAATTTTTCAACGAATTCTCTACTGAGGTCCATGAGATGTCCCTTCCTCTCCTTCTCCTTCGTATTCTAAATATCCCGTTTGTATAAATAATTTACTTCCATCGATCCCCTTTTTTCATTTCGAGGGATTTCACCAGGTTCAGGAAAGATATTAATAACACCTTCTTTGATAAAGGGATACACTTCCATCTGGATTTATAGAAGGGATATCATGACAACAGAAGAAGAAATCACGCGGAATCTTACGTTAATTGAATACTATAAACAACAACTTGAGTCCATTGATATGCAACTCCAATACCTGCAGACCTCTCTTACGGACTATCAGCGGGCGAAAATGACTGTTGGGCAACTCCATGATGCTAGTGAAAACTCAGAACTCCTTATCCCTGTTGGTGCAGGAACCTTTGTGAACGCCTCTCTGAAAAACACATCCAATGTGTTAATCGGTGTTGGAGCTGGAATTGTCCTAGAAAAAACCGTTGACGAAGCAGTCATGAAACTGGATGAACGGATTAAAAGAATCCAAGAAAACCTGGAAAAGATGCTTTCACTTGGACAGAAGATACAATCTGATGCGGAAGAGTTGTCGCACAAAACGCAGCATATGATGGAAGAAGCACAACGATAAAAGAATTGTTTTGAGGAAGAGAATGTTTGATTTTCTAAAAAAGAAACTGAAAATCTTTGAAAAGAATATTGAAGCTGAGATTGAGTCTGAGCTGAAAAAAGAAGAAAAACTAGAAAAAAGACGCCAAGCAGAACCTGAACCTCACAAACAGTCTATCCAGACAATTTCGCAGGTAAAAACCATAGAAGCCCCACCAGCAACTCCTGTTGTAAACGAAGAAGAGAGACCAACCAGTACGCGGAAACGAGCACAGCGTATTCAAAAACCAGTCAGTGAAGAAAAAAAGGAACGAGAAAAACAAATCGATAAGCAGATTGAGGAAAGCATTGAAAGTGAGCTGCAGCGTGTTCTTCAAACCAGGAAAAGCATCGAAGAGGCAGTCGGTACTGAGAAGAAACAATCATGGACGATTGATGAGAGTAAACTCGATGAACTTCTCTGGGATTTAGAAATGGGACTCTTGGAAGCGGATGTCGCATATTCAGTGATTGATTCCATTAAGAAAGATGTCAAACAAGAAATCAAGAAAGTTCCGTTCGATAAGGGCAAAGCAGGGGATCTTGTTGAGACGGTTTTAAAGAACGCGATTGGACATGTGTTGAAGTCAAGTAACTTTGATTTTAACAAGTTCATCGACGAGCGGAAAAAACCGGTCGTAATCATGTTTGTCGGGGTGAATGGGACTGGGAAAACCCTTTCCATTGCCAAGATGGCGTTCCTGCTACATAAGATCGGAAAGACTTGTGTGATGGCTGCGGGTGACACGTTCCGTGCCGGAGCAATCGAACAACTAACGATTCATGCGGACACGCTTGGGGTGAAAATCATAAAACACGGTCCTGGTTCCGATCCTGCTGCGGTCGCCTATGATGCGATAGAGCATGCGAAAGCAAAACACAAAGACGTGGTGCTCCTGGATACAGCTGGTCGGATGCAGACGAATTCGAACCTTATGGATGAAATGGCAAAGATTAAAAGGGTCGCAAAACCGGATATGATCATCTTTGTCGGCGACGCATTGTCTGGGAATGATGCAGTTGAACAGGCGAAACGGTTCAACGAAGTGGTCGGTATTGATGGAGTAATTCTCACGAAAGTCGATGCTGATGCAAAAGGAGGGAGCTCCCTTTCGATTGCGTATACGATTGGAAAACCATTGCTTTTTATTGGTATTGGTCAGAAATACGAGGATCAAATCACATTTAATCCAGAGTGGATGGTTCAACATATTTTTGAGAAATAGCTTTACGCTAGGATTATAGTTCCATTAAAAGATTGTCCATAGAGTGCTTTTTCAAGCTGATCGAGTCGTTTTCCGTTGACAATAGAGGTTGTTAATTTAGCTCGTTTTATAATCTCCAGTGCAGGTTCATCCATAAAGATATTTTTTCCTGCAACACCCCATTTGGTGCCATATTGTGTAATCAGATTATCAACGGTAACTTCTTTGAGTTGTTTTGCATCCTTGTATTTGTTTGGGTCTTTATCGTAGATGCCGTCGACGTTGGTTGCATTAACAAAACGAACCGCATGGGTTTTTTCTGCAAGCTCAGCACCAACAAGATCAGTGCTGTGCTTCGGGTCTGTTCCTCCCATTACCACAATCGGCTTATCAAGTTTCATCGCCTCGTCTGTCGTGTGAGGAATCTCTTTATTAGAAACTCCAAGGAGATTTGTGATAATTCGCGCGTTCACCCTTGTCACATCTATTCCTATCAAATCCAAGGTATCCTCGTCAAATCCGAGTTCTCGTCCCAGTTGTATGTATCGTCGTGCGATTTTTCCTCCACCGACGATGACAAAGAGTTTGTATTCTTTACTTATTTTTTTAAAAAGATCAGTAAGTTTTTTGAGGAACGTCGCATCTGCTTCATCAGAGAGAACAACCGATCCTCCTATGGACACGACAACGGTTTTCATTAAGGAGAGTATACTCTTGATTTATTTAAACGTACTACAGAAAAAAGGATTACGCGACTTCCATGCCGCCTTGGCTTTGTCCTTTCTTCGGATCAGAACCGAGTCGTACTTGCGGTAGCGGTATCGGTGGCGGTAACCCTAGGTCTTTTGCGATACCAACTGCTTCAGGAACACACGTGTGCATGACTGCGGTATGAATGTTGCTTGCAAATTGATCAGGCATTTTACGAGTATCAAGATATTCTTTCGCAAGCTGCTCAGCATCGTTATCCTCGCAGACAATAGTGCCTTCCATTTTGATCATCCCTATCGGCCCGTAACTTGCCGTGTATTGAAAATCAATCGTCAGGTGTTTCTCAGCATTGTTTATAACCTGGGAAATCTGACTATTGTGGTCGATACGGATTTGTCTGGGTTTGTCATCAGGTTCCACATAGCGTCGTGCTTCAATGGACTTCAGTTTAATTGTTTTGATTAGCATATCGAGCACCATAATAGAAAACTACCTTTTACGTCTTTCGTTTCCCAGAGAAAAATATTCAATGACATCTTAAAACAATAGGAGTACTCAGGCAATAAAATCTATTAAACACTTCTTCATAACTGGATTTGAGTCCTATGAAAAATATGAAAGTCGTGATGTACTATAACAACAACGACGTTCGCATCGAAGAAATGCCGGTCCCATCGATTGGTGATAATGAGCTTCTGGTGAAGGTGAAAGCAAGCGGCATCTGCGGCAGCGACGTCATGGAATGGTACCGTATTAAGAAAGCTCCTCGGATTCTCGGTCATGAAATTACCGGGGATATCGTTGAAATCGGGAAAAATGTCAAGAAATACAGGATCGGTGATCGGGTTTTTGTTTCTCATCATGTCCCCTGTAACACGTGCAGGTTTTGTCAAAATAATCAACATACCTTGTGTCATACTTTGCATTCTACGAATTTTTACCCAGGTGGCTTTGCAGAATATCTAAGAGTCCCAGAAATCAATGTTGATCGAGGAGTGTTTGTTCTTCCTAAAGAAATGTCCTATGATGAAGGTGTTTTTATCGAGCCGCTAGCCTGTGTTGTACGAGGTCTGAAAGCAGCTGAGATGAAACCAGGACAAACCGTTCTGGTGATTGGAAGTGGCATCTCAGGTTTACTTCAAATAAAATTAGCCAAGGCCTGGAAAGCAGGAAAAATCCTGGCAACCGACGTCGAGGAATATCGGTTGAAAGCAGCAAAAAAGTTTGGTGCAGACGCAATCATACACGCCAAAGACGATGTACCCGAGCAAGTCAAAAAACACAACCACGGAAAACTCGCGGACCTTGTAATACTCTGCACCGGCGCCCCATCAGCGGTAAAGCCAGCCTTAAAATCAGTCGATAGTGGCGGTACCATTCTTTTCTTCGCACCAACGGAACCTGGCGTAGAAATACCGTTCCCGTTGTTTGATCTTTGGAACAAGCAAATAAAGATGGTTTCTACCTATGCAGGAAGCCCAGAAGATATCAACAGTGCCATTGATCTCATCAAATCAAAAAAAGTCAACGTTGTCGACATGATCTCGCATAAACTCCCTCTTTCAGATGCGGCAAAAGGATTTCAGCTCGTAGCAAAAGCACAAGAGTCCATAAAAGTGATTCTTGAGCCGTAGAAATTAAAGCGTAAGCCCCTTCCTATCGAAAGTTTATAATTGTGTATTTTATTCCTGTCTACGATGAAAAAGTTCAAAGCTATCTGGCAACTCATGCGACTAGAACACGGAGTGATGCTTTTCATCGCAATAGTAATCGGCTCTCTTATTTCGCAAAAAACACTCTGTGATAACACGAATCTGCCGCTTGTGAATATTTTTCTTACATTCTTTACAGCACTCTTTTTAGAAGCAAGCACCTTTGCACTCAATGATTACTACGATTTGGAGATCGATAGAATCAATAAAAGAACAGACCGTCCGCTTGTCCGTGGTGATATCTCCCCAAAAACAGCCTTAAATCTTTTTTATCTCCTATTCCCGCTTGGTCTTATCTGCTCCTTTTTTGTGAACATGACGTGTTTTATCATTGCTCTTGTCACCGCCTTAATATCGGTCTTGTATGACGTTAAGATGAAGAAAATCAAACTCGTTGGTAACTTTTACATCGCCTACATTATGGCGATACCATTTATTTTTGGAGGAGCAACCGTACTGGGAAACAATACATTTTCTTTCGAGACAATTAACCCAGCAATCTACATTGTAGCACTCATTGCTTTTCTTGCTGGGGCTGGGAGAGAAATCATGAAGGATGTCATGGATTTTGAAGGGGATCTGACGAAAGGAGTCAAATCGTACCCCCGGTATATTGGCATCCGTGCCTCGAACGGTATCGCCGCAGTCTTCTACCTTCTTGCTATCGCTCTGAGCTTCATGCCGTTCTTTTTACAAGGTTTCGGGGTATACTATCAAAACATAACGTATTTTATCCTAGTCTTTATCACTGATACGATGCTGCTGAGTACGTCTCTTCAACTAGTGATCAAGAAACAACCGAATATGAAATTTCATCGGAAATATACGCTTGTCGCGATATTCATCGGGCTTCTCGCTTTCCTTGTTGGAGCGTTTATAGGGGGATGAAGAACCATGTTTCAAAGTGATTTAGTTGGCGTTGCAGCAGTCTATATTTACGTTGCTCTCCTTATCGTATTTACCGAAAAAGTGTTTTCAAAACGATACCCGGTGCAGAGCAGGAAATTTCTTCATATCATGACCGGGAATATCGCGTTTATCCTTCCGTTGTTTGAGACGCGGGAGATCATGGCGTTTGTTGCTGCGGGCCCTTTTATTCTCTTTACGTTTCTCATGAGCCCGTACTCGCCGATTAAATCGATGCGCGGGAAAACCTCTGAGGCAGGGCATGGGCTAGGGCTGGTGTACTATGCGATCACGTGGACGGTGCTCGCCTATGCATTTTTTGATCATCGGGAAATCATTGCGATGGGGATCCTTGCGATGTCGTATGGCGATGGCCTTGCGTCGGTGATAGGGATCAAATACGGAAAACGA
>JAPKYG010000179.1 GCA_026394435.1 Methanobacteriota archaeon
TACATAAATAATACAGTAAAAAGAAAGCAATAAACCTGTCGAAAGAAGCAGAATTAAAATAAATGGTCTGTTTTTTTTATAAAACTCTTTAACAGAACGTTTTTTCTTCAAATGAGGATTTCTTATTTCTTCTATACTTGTTGATTTTATGAGAGCGTAATATCCAGCATATGCTATTGGCAGAACCAAGAATGAAAAAATAAACAAAATCTCTATAGTGAAACTTGAGGACCCACCAAAAAACCCCATCACGGATATAATAATCACAAGAAAAATCGGAAACGCGACAAGCGTGGTGACAAATGTTTCTGCAAGAACGCCAAGAGTATCCAAGTTTTTTTTCCTTGCTAAAAATTCATCTGCCATGTACTGATCTACGATGGTTGATAAGTAAATATGAAGATCACTGCCTGATTGAATAGTGCCGATTATCCCTTGGAGAAACGATTTGAATTTTTTTGAAGGCGTGTTTTCAAGGGCGTGTTTTAACGCAGTAATCGTATCGATTCCCATGACATCGAGTTCTTTGATGATTTTTTTTGCTTCTTTTTGTACTTCACCGTAGATATCGATTGTTGCAAAAGAGCGAAAGATATCTGCGGGTGAAACACCCGCAATTGCCATGGTGCTGATAAAATTCACTGCATAGGGTAAGAATCTATCGATATTTGCAGCTCTTTTTTTGATATGAGAGTGTGGGATGTATTGACACATCCCCCAGATACTAAACGGAACAAGTGCAGGTAAAAGAATCGCGAGTAGGAGAGTATTCATAGAAGGAAAAAAGAGATACAGTACTATAGTTGAGAGTATGGTTATTATAAATCCCAGAAGTATAATCATCAAAAACATCGAGATGTATTCCTGATATAACATGTTGATATCGGCTTGTTTTAATGTTATGTTTTTTTCTTGGAACCGCTGTTTTGTTTTTATTGAAAACAATCTATCAAATTTCCAGAGGCAGAAGTTTGAATATTTTGAGGATTTCATTCAGAACCGCCTTTTGCCTTTTCCAATACAACATCTGGCTCTTGGCTATAGTCTGCCACAACCTTTCCGACTTCCTTATAGGAACGTAGATTATTTTTTCTCATCCATTCTAATACAATAATTCTATTTTTAACCTCTTGAATGAGCTGCGCATCGCTCCATCCTTTCTTACTTTGAGTTCTATCAAGTAATATGCTTTTTGCTTCTTTCTTAAAATGGTCCTCTGATTCGGAAACCCATGAAAAAGGGATTGAAAAAATTAGTTTGTTCGTACTAGGCTCCATTTTTATTATTTCGATAACATTGGTGATTCTTCGAGCAGGTTTACCATTTATCACAGTAGATTTTAAAAACACGACAAGATTAAGGGAGATAAGGAGTGCTTTTGGCAAGGAAATAGGGGGGTTCTCAAGTCTTTGAACCAACGTATGAATATCACTCGCATGAATTGTTGAATATGAAATATGACCAGTTGCCATAGCTTGGAAAAGAGCATAGGCTTCTTGCCCGCGTATCTCACCTACGATTACGACCTGTGGCCGCTGACGCAATGCAGCCCTGGTAAGATCAAACATATCAATATCTTTACTAGTTTTATGTTCTGCAGATTGAGAAAAACCTGTTCTTGTTGTGCTCGCTACCCAGTTCTCATGGGGGAGCATCACCTCTCGGGTATCCTCTATGGAAAAAATCTTATATGCTGCTGGTAAAAAAAGTGCAAAAGCATTCAATGTTGATGTCTTCCCAGAAGCGGTACCCCCACAGAAGAGAATAGACGCACCATTTTCAATAGCAAGCCAGAAATATGCTGCCATTTCCAATGACATTGTGCCGGTATTAATCAAATCAATTGGAGTAAAGGGATCCTCTCGAAATCTCCTAATAGTAAATGTTGAAAATGGCGTCACGGTTTTAGCCAACATTACCGATAGCCGAGACCCATCAGCAAGTTTCCCATCGATAATTGGTTCATAAATTGAGATTTGTTTACCGCAAATCTGAGCCAATTTCACAGCAAAGGAATCCAATTCATCAGGATTTTCAAAGACGATGTTGCTTTTTATCGATTCATATGTTTTATGATAAATAAAAATGGGGATATTGGGACCGTCACAAGAGATATCCTCAATACCTTCGTCATGCATCAATATATCGATTTTACCATATCCTGTAAACTCTTGAAAAATATAGTAAAAGATTTTATCCTTGGAGGTCTCATTGAGTTTAATATGGCCATCAACAATAATTTTTTGTAATGATTCATTAAGCTTTATTGATTTTTCAGCGGTGTTAATTTCAAAAACATCAATAGTAGAACGTAATTCAAACAACTCAAGGAGTTTGTTTTTTATTTCTTGTTCCTCTTTTTCCAGCTTAGGCTCATGTACCTCATAGACGTAGGTCTTACTATTTTTATCAAACTTGATTTTCCGGCTCCCAAGGCCTTTCCATCCAAAACCTACTCGTTCGTCGTCTGCCTTCTTGCTGTTTTTTTTCTGCGACTCTTGTTGATCGTTCGATAAGAAATCTTCCGACGCATCTATAGTTTTCCCTCTTCGTAGCATTGGTAATTCTTTGGTTTTTTCAGGTGGTTCCATTACTTGCTGTATTTTTTGAGGCGCCATTGATTCTCTTTGAACCACCACCTCATCGTTTTCTCCTATCAACCTCGTGTGGAACTCTTGGTCATCCGTCTGGTTCATATCTGCATCTATTGCTTTTATCCCAAGAATATTTTCTAGTTGCCGTTCCACAGCGACCATAAATTTAAAATCAGGATTGTCGGTGACGGGAATATCTGAAATAACGCTTCCTGATCCAACAGTTTTTTTATTAAAAATATCCTTTGAGCATGTAACGAGCTCTAATTCCTGAGGTTTTTCCTCTATTTTTCCTAGTATTTCCTCTTTTCGGAGTATTTTTATAATCTCAGGTTCGTCCTTCATTGAAACCTCCAAAAAACAACTTTTTGTATTTGGAGATAACAGAAATCTTCTTGACAGTATCAACTAATAATACACTATCCATCTGATGAATCCCATCCTCTATCATTCCCTGTTTTTTTTATGTCACCATCTGTAATGCCGGAACATTACATTTGTAATGAATATCTTACCAATATAAAATATTAACGGATGAAAAATTACGAGTATATTTTAGAACGATAAAACTGAAACAGATACGTACCCCAAGAAACAATGGTATAACAGAGTGAAGCCTAGAATATCTTTGGCATTCTGTGCTGTACCTCAAAATAAATTTTTTGTTACAAGAAGGATTCAAGCATATTTCCTAATAACCAAAATAATCACAACAATAGCTATCCCTAAAAATATAAAAATAAGGTAATCAAATAAAGGGGATCTCTGAAAATCTTGACCAGGAGAGGTTGAAATATAGATAGTAACATATTCTGTCGCTGTATCACTAACACCATCGTTATCAGTAACCCTTAGAGATACCAGGTATGTTCCTCCAGCGGTATAATTATGAGCAGGACTCCTCATATTCGAAGTGGTTTCATCTCCAAAATCCCAACTCCAAGAAACCACTGTTCCATCAGTATCTATTGATGTATCGGTGAATAGTATCGTATCATTAATCCTTGGAAGAAACGGTGAAAAAAATGTAAACTTAGCGGTAGGCTCAACATTTAACACGGATATCTTCCTAGAAACCTTATTTACTGCTTGATCATCATCAACAACACTCAAAGTCACAATATACGATCCATTATCAACATACTGATGTGTCGCATTCTGCGACGTAGACGTATTTCCATCACCGAAATCCCAAAACCAGGAAACAATATAACCATCTAAATCAGTCGATGTATCATTAAAAGTCACGATTTGTAGATCAGTAGGAACAAGAGGAGAATAACTAAAATCAGCAACAGGCGACACCGTAAACGGTTTCATCAACGGATGCTTATCAAGACTACCAGCACCAGCTATACGATAGGAGGTATCGCCAAACCCATCCCTATTACCATCAACACCAGTATAATCATCCCAATAGTTTCCACCGTGAAGATAACCACCATCCCAAGAGTTACTCCCCAGGTCATACGCATTCTGCGTATTATTCAAGAAATTATTATTATATATAAAGTTGTTAAAAACACTTCCTAAAAACATACCGTACTCTGCGTCTCGAATAGTGTTTTCCGTAATAATACTCCCAGACGAATTATATATTCTAATACCACAGGTGCCATTTTTGATTGTACAACCACGTATCGTCACATGATCAGCAGAAATATTCACAACATCTTCAATTCCACAGCCATCAATAATCACATTTCCTTTACCAGTACGATTTACATTGATAGTTTTATTGATAACTATATTCCCGCGATAGATTCCTGCAAAAACATATACAGTACCATTTTCCGGTACTGCATCAATACCATCCTGAATAAACTGAAATGGATGACCAGATGAACCATCCCAAGGACCCAAAGCATTCTCACCATTAACAAAAATAGGAGACCACGCGGCATGTACCGTATCAAATAGAAAAACAAATACAAATGAAGATACCATTAAAGAAACTACTAAGCATACCAAATTTTTTTGCATGTTTCTCCTCACAACAATAAAATCATAATGTCTTTACATAACATGATTTAAAAAAATATAGAGTGATATGCTTTTTGTTCATTTTATATTTGCAATGAAATGAGTCTAACATAGATATGGGATGTGAGTATACTAGGATATCATGTTAAACTCATATCATTGCTTATCCAAATGGGTTTAATCCAATTGTTATTGCAACAAATAATACCATAGGTATAACAACAGAAATTCCTCTATTATCATCTTTCACAAGTTTTCTATGTGCTTTTATCCTCATCGCCACCTACTAAATTAAAATTACGTTAAAATTACGAAAGCATTACATTATATATATACTTTTTGGGTAGGCCGTTGAAAAAATCGTGAAAATCAGATAGTTCACGATTTCATTTCATCCTTTCCCCAAACCAAACACATCTGCTCCTTTAAAACGCTCCTCGATATTGATAACCGATTCAACCGGTAAGGTAAACCAAAATGTGCTGCCTTCTCCAGGTTTCCCCGTGCTTTCAACCCAAATACGGCCACCATGAGCAATAATAATGCCATAACAAATCGCAAGACCAAGGCCGGCTCCACCAAATTTTGTATCTGCATTAGAATCTACTTGATAGAAAGTCTGAAAGATTTTCTTATGATGTTCTTCAGGTATGCCTCTGCCGTAATCCTGCACTTCAAATAAAACATCTTCCTTTTCTTTTCTTGCTTTGATATGTATCATTGAGCCATCTGGTGAGAATTTTATGGCGTTGTTTAAAAGATTGATGACAACTTGTGTAATCCGATCTTTATCGATAGTTAATTCAGGGACATCTATTCCCGTTTCTGCGTTAATTTTTATTCTTTTTAAATCTGCGGAGGCTTGCATAATTTCAGCGATTTCTTTTACCATTTTTGTAACATCTGTTTTTTCAGTAACAAATTTCATCGACCCAGATTCCAGCCGTGAAATATCAAGAATATCTTGGATGAGACGATCCAAACGATTTGAATTCCGCAAGATGACATTCAAGGCATGTTTTTGTTCCTCATTGATTGTTCCAAGATTTCCTTTTAACGTCATTTGGATGTATCCTTTGATCGCTGCCATCGGTGTACGCAGTTCATGTGAGGTGATGTTGAGGAAGTTTGATTTTATTTTATCCAGTTTTTGCAGTTGAACATTCTGCTCTTCGATAACAAATTGTGATTGTTGGAGTTCTTTAAGTGTTTTCTGAAGATCGTCCATGATGTTCAGGGTTGCGCGTTCACTTCCCTCAAGCATCGTTACTTTTTCAATTAATTCTTTTTCCAGGGTTTTAATGTCGGTAATGTCTCGAAGAACGCTGAGGAACATCTCTACTCTTTTATCTTTCATGATTGGTGTCGATATATGATAAATCCATTTTGTGTCCCCAGATTTCGTTTGGATGCGGTAATGAATACTAGATGGCGATTTTTTTTGTATAGTTAAAGAAAAATTCTTTTCTACTGACCCGGCATCATCAGGATGAACAATCCACGGTTTTTGACCAATAAGTTCTTCGGATTTATACCCTAATACAGATTCACAGGAGGGACTAAGATATGATATACTACCATCGGGGCTTGTGAGCATAATCACATCACGAATGTTTTCTACGATCATTTGATATTTACTTTCACTTTCTTTTAATGCTATTTCGACAGTTTGTAGTTTATTTTTAAGGGTAAAGTATGTTCCTATTCCTTTTTTTTCTCCCTGTGAAAGAGACGTAATGACAATAAGTACAAGAAAAGCGTAACTCATGAAAAAACAAAACAAAGGATCAAAAAGTGTACCATATGACGGTAATTCCATGAATTCTTTAAGGGTGAAACCACCCAAAGCAAAGCTAATCATGGAAAGGATAAAAAGGACACTAGAAAGATTACGATCACGGATGAGGAGAACTAATGAAAAGGTGATAATTACGATTGTTCCAATCCATATTGAGATTGAGAATATGTTGTCGGTAACAATTCCACTAGCAATCATTATGAACGAGATAATAAAAAAGAAAAGGAACCCTCTGAAGATTTGCTTAAAGTCTTTTTTCTTGAAAAATAACTGGCTAATGAGGATAAAAAAAATACATATGATTAACGAAATGCTACCCCAGTGTATCAAACGATTCGAAAGTATATCGGGCATTGAGATGCTCAGAGAAGCTAATGCGTAGATGGAAAAAGTGAGTGCACCTGGTATAACCCCCAAGCTAAACATGAGTTTACGTTTATCATGATCTTTGTGATACAGATACAATAAAGCAAAGCTGAAGAGAAGAACGAAACCTGTAAGACCACTCCATCCCAGAGCAATACTATTCATTAGTCGCCTCCATTTTGTTTAGAGGATGTCTCTTCAAGTTTTTTCTTTAGTTCAATCATTTTTAGTTCTCGGTTGATGGTAGAACGCTTGTAGTGTTCGAGTTCATTGATTTTTTCATATAACGTTTGTTGTGATTTTTCCAGGGTATCTAATAGAATGTTTGTTGTTTTTGCAAGCATTGTGAGTTCATCGTTTCCTTGTAGGGTAATGCGTTTTGATAGCTCTTTAGTTGTACTGATATCGAGAATGTTATTTTTGAGTTTTGTTAAGGGTAAGAGGACAAATTTTTCTAGGATCACTATAACTGATATGAAGATGATGATGGCGATGGAGACGAGAAAAATGACCAGGTTTGATGTGGATGCAATACCTTGCAGGAAGATGTCTCTAGACTGTTCAACGCGAAGTATAAGGATGGGGTTGTCATGAATATCATAGATGAGACTGTATCCTGCTATGGTTGTTTTATTCAATGGTTGGATGAACTTCGATTTGTTTTCAGTAAGAAAATATTTTTGGGAAGAAGAATAACTCCTTGAACATAGCTTTTCGTGGAGTTGTGATGCAGCAGCCAGTCATGTTCGGTGAGCTCTTGCACCAAGGCCTGAGGTATCGGTGTTTCATTTTCGCTTTGTGAGTCGTAGGCTTTGCCAAAAACGAGGTCAAATGAAGTGTTGTAGAACATCATGATGTTTATTCCGATTCCTTGCAAAGATATATATTGGAGATTGGTATCGATATAATCCTGGTTTCGATCCTCGACGAAGGTGTAGGTGTCGTTCCACGCCGACCAATCATACGACAGTTTTTTCAGGCCGTCAAATTCGTAAAAAAACACGTTTACTGTACGTTGTATGTTTCGATCAACTGATTGTTCCTCTACTTCTTGAAAACTAGTAAGAATGATAGATTGGATAACCGTCGTAAGAAGGATAAACAGTAAGGTGAATATAACACCGAGTGTTATGAGTGTTTTTATACGAAGTTTCATCTCAGATTCTCCTTTCCACTGTTAGGTTTCTTGTTCATAGTCCTTCATATCGTGGTTTTTGGTTCATTTGTTTACATAATTCGTTAATCTCTTTTTTTAACTCTATCATCTTATGCTCCCGACCTACCGTTAATTTCTTAAATCGTTCAAGTTCATCGATTTTTTCTTTTAACTCTTTTTCCGCCTTTTTTCGTTCAGTGATGTCTTTTGTTATGGCCATGAACGACAGAGGTTTTCCAGATGAATCTTGAATAACACTTGCGGAAATTTCGGCCTGAAACTCACTACCATCTTTTTTCAGAAATGTATATTCTACGTTTTTTACTAACCCTATTTCAAGAGCTTTCTTCAAATACTCCAATGCCTTCTCGCGATCTTTCAGAACGATTAACTCAAGAGTGTTCTTGCCGATGATATCTTCCTTTGTAGAAAAACCAATCATATCTGCTGCTGCTTGATTACAATCGATAATAATTCCATTCAGATCAGTGACTGTAATATTATCAGGGGATGAGTCAATTATTTTTCTTAGTTTTTCTTC
>JAPKYG010000116.1 GCA_026394435.1 Methanobacteriota archaeon
CTGACATAACAAAAGAGAGAGGAACATCCTCCTCTCTTTGCAAGAAGACGAAGGATGGTTGAACAATATATCGATTTCAGAAAAAGGTGGTGAAAAGATGATACCCGTCTAATGAAAATGTGGCTTCATTAGACAGACCCAATATACCAAATTTTAAAATAAGAGAACTGATTACAGGCACGGGGCATTTTTATGGTAGTTAATTACGACCGTTTATTCTCAACACGATCAAAATCCCTGAAATCCTCGGAGATACGAGAGCTGTTGAAATTGACTCAGAGTCCGGGCTTCATCTCTCTGGCAGGGGGTTTACCGAATCCTAAGGCATTTCCTGTTGACATCATCCATGAGTGCATAGAGAAAGTGTTTAAAACCAATATTCGCAACGCGCTTCAATATGGAACAACCGAGGGTTTACCGCTTCTCAGAAACGTCCTTGCACAGAGAATGAGAGACAAAAAGGGCATTGACTGTGAACTGCACGACATCCTGATCACCAGTGGTGCCCAACAAGCACTCTCGTTTGTCGCCTTTAACCTGTTAGACCCAGGTGACACTTATATCACGAGTGCACCAACCTATCTGGGGGCACTCCAGGCGTTTCATGCGTATCAGGGCAATTGTGAATGTATACCAATGAATGACGAAGGAATCGATATCGAATCGTTGCGTAGAAACCTCAAGCGTCTTCACCGAACCGGCATCACCCCGAAGTTTCTCTACGCGGTCGCGACGTTCCAGAATCCATCAGGAGAAAGCATCTCCTTGGAACATCGAAAGGAGCTTATCGAGATCGCCTCAGAGTATGATTTCTTAATCATCGAGGATGATCCCTATGGTGAATTGGTCTTTGAAGGAGAAGCTATCCCTTCGATAAAATCGTTAGACACGAAAGGACGCGTCATCTACATCGGGACGTTCTCAAAGGTGCTCGCTCCTGGATTCCGACTTGCCTGGGTGATCGCATCAGAAGAAATCATCAATAAATTTGCTCTCACAAAACAATCCAGTGACCTCTGTTCAAATATGTTCATCCAGTATGTCGCCTATGAATACATCAAAGGGGGATATCTGGACACGCAGATTCAATTTATTAAACAGTTATATCGACATAAACGAGACGTGATGATCAAAGCACTTGAGGAATATTTCCCAAAGGGTGCGAAATGGACAGTCCCAGGAGGCGGGATGTTCCTGTGGGTGACACTCCCGAAAAATGTGAACACGCGTCTTATGTTCAAACGAGCAGTCGCTAAAAAGGTCGCGTATGTGGTCGGTGATGCATTCTACCCAGACAGCAGCAATTATAACTCGATGCGATTGAACTTCTCGTATGCAGACGATGATGTAATGAGGGAAGGAATCAAACGTCTTGCAGAAGTGATCAAAGAAGAAATGATTAACCCGTATGATAGGGATGAATACGTAGGAGGAGTATAGAACAATCTCCTCACTTTTTTATGGCTGAGTAACACGTTATTGGACGAAAGAAGCCCGGGGTTTTAAGAGAACGTCGCTCTCAGTAACTTTAAATAACAAAACACTATTCCGGAGCTCTATATCTAAAGGGTGATTAATCTGGGTAATATACGACAGACACATATCAAGAGTGTTGCGATTGATTTAGTGAAGAAGTATCCAGAACACTTTTCTGGTGATTTTCAGAAAAATAAAGAAAATGTTGATCTACTTGTGGAAGTGAGTAGTAACCTTCTGAGGAATAGGATTGCTGGATATATCACTCGGTATGTGGTTTCTCGAAGTAAAAATAAACCAAGTCGACCCATTTCTGAGTAACATCCCAATATTTATTTTATACAGTGAACTGTTCTCCTCAGGTGAATATATTAACATGATACAGAACGCTATCGAATCCCTCCGAAACGGACATTTTATTCTTATTTATGATAACGAATCCAGAGAAAGCGAAACAGATCTCGTTCTCGCCTCCCAATTCATTACCGCTGAATCAATCAAACGAATGCGAAAAGACGGCGGAGGACTCATCTTTCTTATGGTTTCCAATCCTGCAGCGAAGAAACTACAACTTCCCTTCCTCTCAGACTTGTTTTCTGACGTAAGCACACAATACCCTGTCCTCAAAGAACTTATCCCCAATGACATCCCTTACGATACCAAATCCTCATTCTCTCTCTATATTAATCACCGGAAGACGTTCACCGGAATCACCGACAACGACCGCAGCCTCACCATGAAGAAATTCGCAGAATTCGTCAACACCATCAAAAACCACGACAGCATAACAGCCATTAAAGAGTTCGGGAAAGAATTCCGATCCCCAGGACACATCCCAATCTGCGTTGCTTCAGAAAAACTGCTCAACGAGCGAAAAGGTCATACGGAGCTGGTTATTTCATTACTTGAGATGGCAGGACTCACCCCAGTCGGAAGCGGCTGTGAAATAATGGGGGAAAAAGGAAAGGCAATGCCCAAAGAAGAAGCAAGGAAATACGCTGAAAAAAACAATTTTTCCTTTCTGGAAGGAAACGACATCATAAAAGCGTGGAAAAAATGGTCAAAGTAATGGCAACCGGGACTTTTGATTTACTGCACATGGGCCATATCTACTACCTCCGTGAAGCAAAAAAACTAGGCGACACCCTCGTGGTTGTCGTCGCAACAGATTCAACAGTACGGAAACTCAAACACGACCCGATCACTCCCCAGGAGATTAGAGTTAACCTCATCAAAGAACTCAAGATGGTTGATGAAGCATATCTGGGGTATGAGGATGACATGTATACGATTGTCGAAGAAATTAAACCAGACATCATTGCTCTTGGCTTTGACCAGATTCACAATGATGCCACGATTAAAAACGAGCTGAAAAAAAGAAAACTCAACGTGAAGGTCGTACGACTCTCCAAATACGAAGGTGGAAGCGACCTCGAGGGCACCCGCAGGATTATCCAAAAAGTCATTGCGGCTCATGAGTTTCAAAAGAAGATGCAGCGCATCGAAGGGGAACCATGAAACGTATCGGTATCGCAGACACCACGTTTGCCCGCTATGATATGGCGCATGCAGCGATTAATGAACTACAATCCCTCACCGCAGGGTTCAAGATCATCCGATACACGGTTCCTGGGATAAAGGATTTACCTGTTGCCTGTAAAAAATTGTTTGACGAACATACCTGCGACATTGTCATGGCACTTGGCATGCCTGGCCCAAAACCCATCGATAAACAATGTGCCCATGAAGCAAGC
>JAPKYG010000213.1 GCA_026394435.1 Methanobacteriota archaeon
TAGCACATATAAATATTTTTTCACTATAATCCACTTTATAATAGAAAGATAATAGTTAGGTTGCACATGATTATTCTCTATCTATATGTCATGATCAAAAAGAGGTCATTTCATTTATATACTATTGAACATGGGTTTAAACATATGTTTAATCATGGGCTTTAAAACATTAACCATTAAAGCAGACGTCTATGAAAAACTCCTTGCTATAAAACGAGAAAGCGAAAGTTTCAGTGATCTTTTTGAACGACTCAGTAAAAACAATGTTGCAACATTACGAAAATTACGGGGATGTACCGAATTTAAAAACAAAGAGCAAATGCTACGAGACATCCAGAAAAAACGAAACGAAAAAAGGTACGGGTAAGACATGATTATTCTTGATACGGATATCCTGATAGAAATTTTTGATAAAAAATCTCAGAAAGGAGATCAAGCGTTAGAAAGAATAGAACAATCTGGTGAAGATATAGCAGTTACTTCGATATCACTTCATGAAATTCTGTATGGATTATATAAATTTGGAAAAAAGAGAATTGCTGCTGTGGAAAAACTAGAAACAATTGATTTTTGTAAAGAGGATGCTATTCTTTCAGCACACCTTGAACTTGATGCTGAACAGAAGGGACGCCCTCTGTCACGAATCGATGCGATGATTGCTGCTATAGCACTGAATAGAAAAGCAAAATTATATACTTTTAATCAAAAACACTTTCATTCGATTCCTAAATTATCTTTGTTTTAATTCAAATATCTTTATTTATTGTTGACGAAGTTGTCTATAAAATGATCGTATTTCTGTTAACCTATCAAGTAAAAGAGTAAGCAATGGGTGCCGAGGGGATTCATTATTGGTTGTAAGGGGTGACTCTCGTGTTGATACCGTGTTATCGATCGTATAGGATGACAGCTGTGAGATAATCGTTGATTCATCTATTCCTTTGCATTGTTCTAGAAGCAGTGATGAATGGTCCATGAGATGTATTGTTGAGACCTCACTGTTTGAGATGATGTTTTCTGATGCATGCAGTAAAGTAATGGAATCATCCACAAAAGAGCATCCAGTGATTGTATTGTAAGAGGATCCTGCAAGGTAAAGGCCAAAACCTTGATTCGCGGTAAATTCACAGTTTGAGATGATGTTGTTGTTATTGTTTGATTCTATGGCGTCGATGCCTGCATGCGTGTTTTGAGCAAAGGTGCAGGAGGTAATCAGGTTGTCTGTCGCATATTGGAGTTCGATGCCATCGCAGTTTTCATAAAAGTTACACGAAGTGATGGTGCTGTTGCTGCATGCTGTTGTGGACGTGCCTAAGAGCACGATTCCTTCGTCGTCGCACCCTCTAAAATCACATCCGGAAATAATGTTTTCTGAGCTCCAGATGGCTATCCCTATGGGAGTGTCATGGAACGCGCAGTTCTGTATGGTCGTGTTGGAGGCACTGATTTTTACACAGGTTGTATAGAGCCCCGGTCCTTTGTTGGTGATGTCTAGATCACTAAGGATAACTCCTTTGGCGATGATCCGGATAGCATATCCGTTGTTTGCTGAGGTGGGACTAAGGATGGTTCGTGATATTCCATCTCCTTTGAGGTGGAGTGGTTTGTTGATGGTCAGAATTTCTGTAAAGGTTCCTGCCGGCAGTTGAATTGTTGAGTTTGGTTGTGCGGAATTGATGGCGTTTTGAATGGTGGTAGTAACGGAAGAAATATCTATCACTATCTCTGAGTAAGATTGAATGTTCTTTTGTGTTGTTACTCCAGTGATTCCCGGAACGAAAAAGGTAATACTAAGAAATAATAATGTCGTAAGAAGAGTGAGTAATCTCCTTTTGTGCTTTCTCTCCATTTCCTTCCATTCCTGCCATTCTATATCATGTTAACTAATGACTTGCTACTCTCTGTCATTAAACCTTTATAAAGCTTCTCGGGAAAAACGACAAAGCGGAAATTTGCCACGGGAAAAAATGTACGAAAAATGTTACCAAAAGTGATTTTAAGAGGGAAAATATTTTATTATGAATATATTCTAATAAAAATCCTCGGTTCTGACAGATAACAAGTTATAAAAATTTAGAAAGATTTTTAAATGTCAATTGTATTCATGATAACGTATATCAAAAGAGAAATGGATTATGTGATGTTGAAGAGAAGCCTATCATAAGGAGAGGAGGAAGGGACGTTTTACGTTCTTCATATTATCCCCCTAATTTTTTCCCTTCCTTCTTTATTTTTATAACCTCGTAAAAAAGTTTTTTTCCACTCTCCGAGTATGATATTTTGGAAAATGTTTTAAATGAA
>JAPKYG010000201.1 GCA_026394435.1 Methanobacteriota archaeon
TATTGAGAAAATTCTTGTGGACACAGCTGCACTTGCTCCTGGTGAGAACAGTGGTGCCGCGATCGCTGCTATCCCTGTGATTAAGGAGGAATACGGTCTTCCGACGGGTTGTGCGATTCATAATGTCGTTGAGAAATCACGATGGTTGAATGATTTTCCTTTGGCGAAAAAAACCGTTGATGTCGCATCCAATAATGCTATTCCTCTTTTTGGGGGGAACTATGCTATCTTCGGTCCCATAGAAAACGCAGAGCTTGTTATTCCTCTTATCGCGTGGCAGGATATCTTAGTTTCTGAGTATGCGGAGAATTATTTTGGTGTGACTCCTGTTGCGTCGCATCCTCGGAGGAAACTACTGAAATGAAACAGAAGGTGAAAACGAGTGTAATTGGATCGTACCCGATTTGCATTGATACATTGGAACTGATCAATGATTATTTTTCTGAGCGGGAGAGCTCATGGACAAGGTATATCGAACAAGCTGTTCGTGACATGACGACTGCAGGAATTAACTTTGTGTCAGATGGGCAGACACGGGATCCATTTATTCAACTATTCTCCCGAAAACTGCGAGGATGCAGGATTAGAGATAGAACAGAAATTGTTGGGCACGTTGAATACAATGGTCCTATCACGGTACCGGATCAAAAATACGCAAGACAATTACTACCAAGAAATACTAGGCTCGTCGGGGTTCTCACAGGTCCGTATACGCTTACAAAATCATCTGTTGATTTTTTCTACCATGATGAGAAAGAATTGTGTTTTGATTTTGCTGATGCATTGCGGAATGAAGCAGCACTCCTTCAGAAACATGTTGATTTAATTAGTATTGATGAACCGTTTTTTTCCAATGAGCTGCCGGAGTACGCCAAAGACTTGATTGGGACTATCACCAATGGTCTTTCCAGTCCGACCCGTCTGCATGTCTGCGGTGATGTGTCTCGTATTATTCCGCAATTGGTAGAAATGCCGGTCGATATCCTTTCCCATGAGTTCAAAGCCTCGCCTCATCTCTTGGAATCTTTTCGAGAGTATTCATGTTTGAGAAAGATATGTCTGGGTGCTGTTCGATCCGATGATGTTCGTGTTGAATCTGTTGAAGAAATTGTTACTCATATTAAGAAAGCAATAGCTATTTTTGGGGAGAATGTTGTTCAGATCGCCCCTGATTGTGGACAACGACTGCTCCCGCGAGAGACCGCATTTCATAAGTTACAAAACCTTACTGTAGCAGGAGAAATTATCAATGGTGGATAAAGAAGTTCCTCTGGTTGAAGCAAAAAAAACAATGGAAAAAGACGTGGTCCTTGACCCAAACGGGTTTTTTGTCATTGAAGTCTATGACAAAGGCATCCGTATTGAGTACTATTCGAATGTATATAAAAATAAACGGATTGTCTCTGGTCGTCTTGAGAAGGTTTTTACGGGAACGAGGGCAGACGCATTATCTGATACGATTGCAAAGCATGTTCCTAGATTACGACCAGAACATTATTTGTATTTAGGGCGAGAGTTGCAAAGCGCACAGAACGCGTTTGAGCAAAAGAAAAAGTACTCACAAGGTGGCTGCTAACCTCTGAACAATCGTTCCTCATACTTTATGATATTCTTTTTCCGCTGAATTCGGTGAACTTTTTTCTTCAAGGTTGCCATGTCTCGTTTATCCATTTTTGGTTTCGTGTGAAAATATTGTTTATCGCGAGGCGGTTGATAGTGCGACCGCATACTCCCGGATCCTCCTTTTTATAATAAATGATAGGTTTTATTTATCAATAACGAAGAAAATAGGAGGTTTATTTGTGTTTCTCTATCGTACTATTCTCGTTCACATGGAACTCTGTTTTCCCGTTACCGCATTTTTTGGTGACGTTTTTTAGCGTAATGGTTTCTCCGATTTTATATGCTTGAATGTCTTTGACGCATCGATCCCAGAGGGTGATTTCTTTTTTTGTGTCGTGTTCCTTTATCGTGATGGTTGTGACAAAACCGAATTCACCATCGTCCTTGAAGAAAGCCTTGGTTGATTGCTTATGTACGAGCACACCGGTGATTTCATCAGCGTTGTGTTTTCGTTGTTCTTCTTGAGAAGAAATGTCTATGGGTTCGACTTCTAAGAGTCCCCAACGACCGAGATTGATTTCCATGCCTCCTGTGTACCCGAGCTTGGTGTAACCATTGATAATCTTGACGATTGTTCCTGGTTGGATCTCTTTATTTTTAATATGGTCAATATCTCCATTCCAAAGGACGAGCCGACAGCTGGTGGTGTCGTCGGTTATCTCAAGGTTGATTACTTTTCCAGGTGTACCGTTTTTTCGTTTGAACGTCTTTGAATCAGAAATACTCAGAACTTTCCCTACTACCGTATAATCACCAGCTGGGGCTAGATCAACAATTTTTGTAATGCTCTGTTTGTTCCTCCCTAGTTCATCAACAATTAAAAGTGCTATGGTGTCTTGATCGAGGAGTCCGTCGTAGCTTTTATACCGTGTCTTTATTTCTTTTTCGAAATCTTTTTTCGTCTTAAGATCAGCAATTAATTCAATAAGCTCGGTTTTGGTTTTATGCATCCGCAACGCGACTAGGTATGTATTTTTCTTACTTATAATCTGCTATGGGAAAAAAAATAAGAGAAGGGGTGGTAGTTGGGATTGCATGTAAATAGATGGGACGTAAGCAAACGTGGGACTCTTAGGTTGATCGAATCGATTTCTGATGATTTTTCCAAGGATACGTGGTTTTTTTATAATCCGGTTCTGGCTTTTTGCCATATTTATGACGATACCCCTGTTTGTTATCCCATTTCCCTCCATATTCAATTTTCTTATATTGTTTCATTTTCTTCACCTCTATTCCATCTTTCATATGAGTGGAAAGCATGTTGGTTTCTGTCGCTTATGATATATATAACTACTCTGTGAAAATGTCAAAACGAGAAAACAATAAACAGAAAAAACCCTCATGAAACAATATTTAAATATGACATTGATTATAGAAGATAATAGGGGCATCATTGTGAAGAAAAAAATTATTCTTGGTCTTGGAGTAATTATACTGTTACTGGTTACTTTTCTTGCTGGTTGTGTTAAACCAACCGAATATATGGTCTCGATGCGAGATGGTGTGAAACTTGCCACGGACGTGTATGTACCAAATAAATACACTCAACCACATGGCGCGATTCTCATCAGAACTCCGTACAATAAAGATGGACTTATTCTGCTTGGTATGGACTGGGCAAAGAGCGGCTGGCCTACCGTCGGACAGGATATGCGAGGAAGGTTTGCATCGGAGGGAATTAATACGGTTTTTAGAAACGAGCAAACAGATGGTCCTGATACGCAAACCCACCAAGCCTCGCCTGCCAATATATCCAGGTCGCAACCCCGAATATGTACAAACATGCGATGTACCCCGGCGGAGAATTCAGAAAAAACTTGATAGAAGAATGGCTAAAAGGACAAGATAGTACTTACATCCTACCAGAGCTCTGGGCGCATGAAAATTACACGATGGACTACTGGACTAATGTATCATTGGAGGATAACTGGCAAGAAGTAAACGTCCCAGCTATCCACATCGGTGGGTGGTACGATATTTTTACTCAAGGAACCATCGATGGATTCCTCGTGAATACACCATGAGCGGTCCAACTGATTTTGATAACTGGCCGGCAGTCACTTATTATGTAATGGGCGATGTGAATGATTCTAATGCGCCAGGAAATGAATGGCGATACACCGATGACTGGCCGGTACCCTTTACTGAGCGTGCTTGGTTCTTCCAAGCAGATGGAAGTTTACAAACCACGATTCCTGCAGACATTCAACAATTCACTTACACGTATGATCCAACACAGCCAGTTCCCACCATTGGTGGAGGGAATCTGAATATTCCTGCTGGCCCCTATGATCAGCGCCCTGTGGAAAACCGATCTGATGTGCTTGTCTTCACCAGCCCCGAGTTACAACAGCCCTATGAGGCAACAGGTCCAATTAAAGCACGTTTATTTGTTTCTTCTGATTGTCCCGACACTGATTTCACGGTAAAACTCACAGATGTATATCCTGATGGACGTTCTATGTTGATTACCGACGGTATTCTTCGAATGAGAAACCGTAATGGGACTGACCATTGGGAGCTCATGGAGCCAGGAACTGTCTACCAAGTAGACGTTGACCTCTGGAGCACCTCATATATCTGGAATACCGGTCATCAAATTCGTGTTGATATCTCCTCGTCGAACTATCCTCGATGTCTCAACAATCCGAACACAGCGGACGGGATTTATAAAAACACCACCTACGCCATTGCACACAACACTCTCTATATTGATAGTATTCGGTCCTCTTGTCTGCTTCTTCCTGAAATACCATTAAACACAACTAGTATTCAAAAGACCTGGTCACCTTCTTTTCAGAAAAACATACTGATAGAGGACCATCAACACCTTAAAATACCTGAAAGACTACAGAACATACTAGATCATACCCCGATACTCAACCAAATCGTATTTGTTTAGCTAGATCATCCTTCTTTTGAATAAACCGAAAAATCCATGCAGGTCTTCACCGATATAGTCCTGCATGGATGGGATGCAACAGTGGCCACCAGAAGTGGTACGCATTATTCAACAGTTTGAACAACGGATCAAAGAACTAGAGGAGGAAAACAAACAACTCAAAAAACGCATTACTCAACTTGAAAACAAACTACGAATCCATGAAAGTCCTCACACGCCACCATCATTGCAACGGTTCAAAGGGAAAGTCAGTGGAACCAATCCACCTGGGAAACGTGGTGCACCGCCCGGTCACCATGGTGCAACACGAAACGTGCCGGAGCCTGATGAAATCATCCCCGTGACGATGGATACGTGTCCACGGTGCGGCTCGTACCTCGGACAAGCTGTCGGTATTGAGTCACGAACGATAGAAGAACTTCCACCGCCACAAAAGATCCAGGTGACTCAATATGATCTTCACAAGTATGTGTGTCCCGGGTGCGGATGTGAGATCACTGCCAGACATCAAGATTGTCAGATGGTGGGCAATCTTGGCATTCGTCTTATGACCCAGATTTCAATGGCGAAGTTTCACCAACGAGGAGTGCTTCGTCGAATCCAAGAAGGTCTGCAGGGTCAGAATGGTTTTCTGATTAGTCCTAAAGGGATCCACGACGTTCTTTTACGAGTAGGGGATGCATGCATCCCTGAGTATGATCTGCTGAAACAAAGGATTTGGCAGGCATTGTGGAAACACGCAGATGAGACGGTAATGCCGGTCATAGGAAAGCATTGGTGGTTGTGGATCTTCAGATCCAATACAGATGACGTTCTGGTGGTGATCAGACCGTCACGTGGAAAGAAGGTGCTTGAGGAGATTTTTGGATCCAATCCTCAAGGAGCACTAGTCAATGACGGATATCCCGGTTATCGATGGCTACCGGTGGTTCAACGTTGCTGGGCGCATCTTCTCAGAGAGATTGATGATCTTAGGGAACCTTCAGAGCATGAGCAACTATTGTCGGAGGAGATACATAAGCGGTTTGATCTGTTAAAGGAGTTCATCGGGAAAGACCCGCCCATGGAGGAACGAGTACGGCAGAAGGAGATCTGGGATGGAGAACTTCAAACGGTAGTAAACAAGCATCTTCAGTATCTTGACACCTGTGTGAAAGCACAGTATATCAAGAACGGTCTTGGCTGTTGGTACACCTGTTTGTTGTACCCTGGGATGCAACCAACAAATAATCTCGCGGAGCAGGCGATCCGCGAGCATGTGATCATGCGGAAGATTATCGGTACTTTCCGTTCTGAGAGAGGTTCTGAGAATTATCAATACATCGCGTCGTTACTTGCTACGTGGAAGTTGCAAGGTAAAAACATGTCTGAGGAGTTAGAGAACCTGCTCAGACGTGAGCTGTGCCTCTCCATGAGCTAAACAAATACCTTCAGATCGTGTAAAATTAATTTATGATTCATGGAATAAACTTCATTATGG